>NZ_ALBR01000103.1:0-17876 GCF_002081505.1 Bacillus sp. CDB3
GATATATCTTATTAATGAACTCTTTGGTTTAACGGTATAAAGTTCAATTCCGCTAGGAATCTTTTTCTTTTTTTCATATCCCACTGTTTTTACACCAGAACCTTCGTTTGTCCACAAAAAACATACGTTTTTTAGAGGGACTTTCTATAGAAGGTCCCTTTTTTATTTCTCATGTATCCTTCAAGAAGGAAAATACAGGCGCATAGCTAAATACTTATAGTGGTGTCATACACCATTTTTCAAAAACCATCGAAGACAAATCTAATGTATCATCTAAATGAAGAAGGAGCGATCCGATGGAATTAGAAAAAGTTGTGCGCAAATATGAAGTAGATTTATTACGTTTGCCTTATGTTGTGGGAGTAGGAATGGGATTTTCACAAGGGAAAGAAGTGATTCAAGTATTTGTTTCAAAAAAAGTACCACGTTCTCAATTAAAAGTAGAAGAACAAATACCTGCACAATTGGAAACATATCTAACGAACATTATAGAAGTGGGAACCATTACAAATCATTACACGGGATAAGGGGGATAGTGTTATGGGAAAACATTCAAACATAAAGGTGTTGACGGTTCAGGAACAACAAGACATTCAGAAAGTGCAACAAAGTGTAGAGGATGATTTCTTACAGTTTCGGAATGTAACAGGCATTGGAGCCGGTATTCAACAGGTAAATGGGATTATGACAGGTACCCCTTCTTTACTTGTATTTGTAGACCAAAAACTACCTTTAGAAACATTAGAAGCCAATCAAATCATTCCAAAAGAGATAAACGGAATCAAAACCGACGTCATTCAAACAGGATATCTATTTGCTGGTACCCAGCAAACACTACAATTTGATACACAAGCACTTTCAACTCGAGTTCGCCCAGCAAAAGGTGGTTATAGTGTTGCACACCGAAATGTGACGGCAGGTACGATTGCTACTTGCGTATATGATATATTACCAAATGGTTCTACCAATCCCCCAGCACATGGGTATGGTATCCCCAGCCGATATTATATATTGAGTAACAATCATGTATTGGCGAATAGTAATAATGCAAACATAGGCGATCCTATCTTACAACCTGGTCCACTTGATGGCGGAAACGATCCCTCGGATCGAATTGCAACCTTATCAAGATTTATCCCGATTACTTTTTCTTCACAGGTACCACTTGAAAATCAAAATAATCTTGTTGATGCCGCGATTGCAGAAGCACCTTTCCATCAAATAGATCGTGCCATTCATTGGATTGGTTCTGTACAAGGCTGGCGACGGAAACAAAATGTTACCGTCGGTACACGAGTAATGAAAGTGGGACGGACCACGAATCATACACATGGCGTCATCACTGCAGTAAACGCGACCGTAGATGTGAATTATGGAAGCGGTAGGGTTGCACGTTTTCGGGATCAAATTGTCACAACAAACCTTTCTTCCGGAGGAGATTCTGGCTCTTTGATCACGACAAATGATGGCGTTGCAATTGGATTGTTATTTGCTGGTTCATCCTCAGTTTCAATCGCAAATCATATGGAACATGTGCGATCGTTACTGGACATCGAAGTAGCAGAAAATATATTATAAACGGCTCTGTTGCAAAGGTTGAAAACAACTAAGCCCGTCTATAAACTACGGTTATCGTTTACGCAATTTTGAATAGTTACTGTAATTCTTTGTACGTTGAAAAAGAGAAGTCTGGAATCTGACTTCTCTTTTGTTTATATGGTTCTGTTGCAAAAAATGGTTCCGTTGCAAAGTTTTTTGAGCTGAGCTAAACTGTAGGAAAAATGGGATATAACAGCTGTCCAATTTATGAATTTACTCCAGCTAAAGAAAAATACATTCATAAAAAAAATAGAATAAACTAAAAAGAACGGTTCTATTCGGATAGTCCGTTCTTTTTAAAAGGGAAGAATGTCAGCACTCTTCTATATTATAATCAAAAATACAGAATGTTCATTTTTTAAACGTTGAGAAAGTTTTTGTCTGCGAAGGAAGGTTGTTATATATGAATAAAGGAGATGCAATTTTAAGATTGCTATCAGAAATCAAGTTGGAGTTTAAAGAAGTAAAAGAACAGATAGAAAAAATGCAAACAAAGTTAGATAAACTAGAACAACAAACTCAGGTGAAGAACAAAATAGAGCAAAAGAAGCCAAAAACAAAACCTGAAAAAAAAGATAAGCGAGATTGGAAGTATCCAGCTAAAATGAAATAATGAATGAAAAAAGACATCTATATGGTGATATATTGCAAGGAAGTACATAGTATTAACTATCTTTTTATACATCAAAACGGAGTAGGCTATTATGCTTACCCTTTTTGGTTATCATGTAATCACTACTATATAGGCATGTATAAACAATTTCTTGAAACAAAGAAATTAATTATCAGAAAAATTCAAAAAACAATTGTGTGTATATTCATTCAAAGCTATAATAAGGGAAATTCTTCATTCAGAAAGGGGATCATACATATGAGCATCGCAATTGCTGTGTTAACATTTTTAGGAGCTGTTATTCCAGCAGCTATAGAACTTTTAAAGGTATTAGGTACGTAGTGTAGTTATCGCCTTGCTCACTTTTATCTTGTAATAACCGGCCCTAAAATGTTTGATTTTTGATTTTCCTTCACTAGTATTTCTTTCATTTTACCTTTGGCAAAGGACATATTTGTGATTCTGTTTTTGTCTTCTTTTCGTTATAGTAAGGAAGTCTTATTTCCTTTCCCAAACCATATCTCCTTTCACACATGATATGGTTTGGAATCTTTGATAACGCCTTCAAAATACACAGTAGGAATGGCAGACAAACATCAACTTAAATCAAAGCAGGCGCCATTTTACATGAGATAGCTGCAGTAAATTTCTAATAAAAAGATATAATTTAATGCTAAAGAAGCATGAAGTCATAAGCCCTCATGCTTCTTTTTTTATAAACGAACAGTTGAAATGGTATGTTTATAGAAAAGCTGTTGCGCTCCTTCAGATTCTATCAAAATAGAAAAAGCATCATACCCTTTTATCGTTCCCTTTATTTGAAAACCTTTCAGCAAAATCAGCGTAACAATCTTTTTCTTTTGCATCGCTTCTTGTAGTAACCGGTCCTGAAATGATACTGTATTCATCGTTCTTTCCTTTTGAACGGTTTGTACTTTTCTTTCCATCAATAGAATCCCCCTTATACACTCAAATTTCTCTTACCAAATTGGCTTTCCGATTCCTAAATTGATGATACGAATCCTTTTTTCTTCTTCTTTTCTTCTATTTTCTAGCTCACTTTCTAATTTACGATACCACTTTCCTTTTTTGCGTGTAAAGTACGTTTTCACTTCTACATACGGTATCCTTATCCCCTGTGTCTGAATCCGTTCCATTACACTTTCTAGTATATATTCTTCTTCATATTGTTTGGGTTTCCGCCAATACATGTCGATGAAACCTCGATATTCCTCTTGCAACCATTCAGCAATCAAATCCTTATGATTCTGTTTGAGATGTGACCATTTCTTGTTTGTTTGGAGAAGTTTACGATTTTACACGATCATGATTTTTCATGATTTCCCCTCACTTTTTTATAAGATATCTACCGTATACAAAAAAATGTAGGCTTACGCCTACTGACCTACCGTTGAACTAGCGCCATTCACACGCTTTGAAGGGAAGGGAGTATGCTGTCAGAAAACGATCTACAAAAAGAAGCACGCACATCATACAATGTCAGTATCAATTCCCTGTGTTCTTCATCCTCTATGTGAAAAGAGCGGGATCCAGTTTGAACAAACTTCATTTTCTTATAAAAAGCAATTGCATTTTTATTCTGTTCCCATACGCCTATTCTGACTTTCTTTTTCCTATGTTCTATCGCAATTTCTATCGCTTTATTTAGAAGATGTCTACCAAGATCATACTTTTGAAATCGCTTCTTTATATACAATCTTTCAATTTCAAGTGATTCATTATTCGTTTTTTCAGAACGAGTATCATGTGTATTTACCTTTACATATCCAACGAGTTCGTGTTGATACGTAACCAAAAAGAATGGCGAAGTATCATTCGATACTTCCTTACCTAATTGTTGTAAGTTACATGTTTTATCCAAATGAGCATTCATCTGTGTCAATGAGTTTTGATGCTTAAATGTCTCATAAAATGTTTCATACATAATCCTTTGAAGTCTTCGTAAGTTTTTGCAGGTACATTTTTTAATATCTACAGCCAACTGAATATGTCACTCCTCTTTTACAAATTCCTAGTCTTTTTCAAAAAACTGTTCTTTTTGAGAGATTTTACTATACCATGCAAACACAAAATCGACCATTTCAAAAAAGTCCATTGTTATAGACACTTTTTCATACAACCACGCTGATACGGCTAAAATCGCTACCTATTACATGTTCAATACGTTTTTTTGATCCTACATACACTGAAAATTTTCTAGAAAAGACAGACAATAAAAGGAAGCCATCTCTTAAAAGAGATGGCTTCCTTTTATTGTCCCAAAATATGGCGTATTTCCGACATATCCATTTTCGTAAACTTTGCAATATCTTCTATATCCATTCCGTTTTTGTGCATCCCACGGATGAGCTGGATTTTCCCTTCATGAATGCCTACTTCTTTTCCTTTTTCCATGCCTTTTTCCATACCCTCTTGAAGTCCTTCTTCTTTCCCGACTTTTCGTCCTTCTTCTATACCAACTTCACGAGCATGTGCTAATTTCGCTTGTTCATCAAATAATACTTTTTCCCGTGCTTCATATGCTAATCGGAAGGAACTACTCTGACTCATATTCTCCCATTTGTGGATCGCTTTTTGTAACATGGGGTCTTGTTTCATGGCGATATCCTCCAATGTGTGGGTCAAATGTTCATCTTCATGTGCTGGTAACAAGAGTAACCAACGAGCAAATTCATTTTCCCACGGATTAATTTTTTCTTCTCTCCATTGCTGCAGTAATTTTGGAATCTCAATAAAATGAATTTCCAAATCATCCAGCAAGACTTGTTTCTGCTGTCTACTCCAAAACTGTCCGATTGTATGCATATCTTCATAATCAGGAAAGAGATGAAAATCTAATAAGTTAATGGCAATCGTTTTTCGAAGCGAACGATACGGCATTCCTTTTTCAAGCTGAGACGTGTAGAGTTTACTCCAATAGTAAAGGGAACGTTTTATAATCTCTTGTGTATTTCTTAGTTGGATTTCGATGTTGACTTTTGTTCCGTCATGCAGTGCTGCCAGTATATCTAGTATGGATAATTTATCTTCCTCATATTCTTTATGCAAATGCGGATCTTCAATTTTCAGTGATGCAATCGGTGTAGATAAAGACTCATGTAAGATTGCGTTTAAAAAAGAAATTAATAATTCTTCTTGTCCTTGTACACCAAATAATTGCTTAAATGCAAAATCGACTCGTAAATTCACTAAAGGTTGATTCATGGATAGAGTCACCTTTCTATTTTATATTCTATATATCCATTGTATCGAAGGGCAAATAAAAGAAGCAACCCCTAATGACTTGTTGGGGGATTTTATTTTTGTTAATATATTACGTGAAATTATATTATACTTCAGTATACTGCTAAAAAGATTTCTTATAGAACTTTTTCTACCGTTTTTATCTCACAAATCACGTCAATTCCTTTTAACGGTCTATTTACCTTGTATAACAAGTTTTACCCCTCTGCATACAAAACCACTCCGAAGATTTATTCTTTATCTTACAAAGGGAAATAATAGGTCGTTTTTTTGTATTTTTCTCAAATTCCACTTTTTCATATCTTCATCCGCTATTATTTGCAGGGCTCTCTTGCAAAGTTCGATATAGATGAGTCCTCTTTAGAAATTCATCATGCTTAAATTAGATTTTGTTTTTTTTATCTATAAAGAGCTACAAAAATTAGTATACAAGGGCAAATGTAAAGAGTTATTTTGTCATTTGTACATAAATGTCTACCTTTACGAACAAAAGAAGCACCCAGATGGACGCTCCTTTTGTTCGTGACTTTTAAATAACTTAGGCTCATTATAATTATGTTGAAAATATAAAAAAGACTTGTACATTTCATTCTTTTCTATTAGCTAAGTCTATTTTGATAGCGATGGTAGACTGTCTTCATACATGATGTCGGTAGCACGTTTATTACGATAATTAGATGAGATATCTAAAATCTCAACATCTACCATTATATATTCTTTATTTTTTTCAATTACTGGTGATATATTTGTAACCTTATACGTTCTATTTCTTGGTAAAAGTAATTCCATTTCTCCAGGATTGTTACTCAAGGGATCTACATATATAGCTGGAACTCCTTTAGGGACATGGATTTTCATCAAAATAGGATGTAAACTAAATGCCTCTGCCGCATCTTTAACAATGCTAGTACTCATATATGCTGGATCTTTTTTATATTTTCCCTGAAACCTATTTTTAAAGAATTCAAAGCTTTCCATATTTATCTTTGAAGTACTGTTAACTGGATCGTCCTCTTTTAGATCCAGTTTCACTAATGAGTTTCCTGGCAATCCAAATGCACTTTCACGTACTCGGCGATAGACTATCATATCATCATGTAGTCTCACCCTGGAAAAAGCACGATCTATCTGTTTAATACTCGCCTCTGTTTTTTCTTGATCTAAAAAATCAAAATAATCAGAACGTAGATAACTGTTAATCATATGATAATCTATCGCAGTATAGCCTCTGACCACATCTTTTTCTACTTGTGGAGTAAGTTTATTCCACAGGTTAAATAGTTCATTTCCCCAAGCTGTCGCTTCTGATTTACATTTTGAATGAAAGTCCAATGGATTCGTAGAATGACACTGGTGGTGAGAAGTAACTGTCTCTGCCGAAGTGCTAATAGGTATAGTTAATAATGACACCATACCTATACATACAATATATATATTCAACATTCGTTTGTTTTTCAACATCTCTTTTTCCCCCTCTTTTAGCTGTTACATCTTTTTTTGCTGAAGCACCATCATAGCAAGTCTTCTGGATAGAAATACGCTTACAAGTCCAGTATCTTCATTACCTGCTTCGCTTGTTCATCCTCTACACGGTAAAATACTTCTAACCCTTTTCGACTAGAGGTGACAACTTTAAGTAGTTTTAATTTACCTAACTGCTGGGATACGTTGGATTGTGGTATATCAAGGTGCTGTTGTAATTGAGAAACATTTAAGGGCTCTTTCTTCAGTAATTTATAAATAATTTCTAAACGTACAGGATGAGCCAGTGCCTTTAATACTTCTGAAAGACGTTCATAGTCGCTTGATTTCATGTGAACGGCATGTGTCATAAAATAGTCCTTCCTTAAAGAGATTCATAATGATAATTAATCATATATAATAGAAGAGGAATCCCATTCTATTTATGATTCCTCAATTGTTTCTGGATTCCCTGATCCTTTTGTACGCACAGTTTGAAAATTAGATGTTTTCTGTGATTGAATGGTAGGTAATTGTAACCTGATTTCCATTTGATGTCCTTCTAATGAAGGGTTATTAAATGTATCCAGTACTTCCTGTAATCTTGTAGAAGGTTGTACAAAGTAATTTGTTATACCTTGGTAAACACCCACCCAAAAATACGAATGATTATAATTAAATACTGCTTGCGGCAAATTAAACTCACGTCTAATGGAATTTTGTTGTAATAAATTGGTTCCTATTGTTTTCGTGGTTTGCCACATTCCATTACCACCCAATCTAAATGCGTGTCCATATCCAATTTCAAAATCTAACCCTAAAGTTTGTCCGATGGAAAAAGCTTCCTCTTGTGAAACTCCTACTGTACTATCAAGGTTAAATGAATAGGCAGAGGTTTTATTTAACCGTTGTGAATCTATTAATTTATAATAATACTCTGTTATAGATTTGGTTCCTTTCACCCAATCCACATCTTTTGGAACAGCCCATTTTCCTAGAAGTTCTCCGGCTTTGACATCCGTTGTATTTTTCAAATAATAGTTACTATTTATTCTTGGGTAAGGTTTGGAGTTTTTGTCCATAAATATTGCATGTTGAAACAAAGATCCAGGACTGCCTTGCGGTAACCATGCCCCCTTCGGAAAATCCTTCATCGCTACAATATCAATATACACATATTTATCAATATCTGATTCTATAGTAGTTTTTTCTCCTATTAAAGGTAAAGGAGTATTAGGATCATTAGGTGAAGGAATATCTTTAAAATGCTTTCCATCCACTCCCTCCATTTGACTAGTATCTATATTTGTCGCTGCATGAGAAAGTGCAGGGCTTATTAGCATATTCTCTCCAAAAATAAACGTGCTTGCAAGTGAGGTGACAACGATTGTATGTTTTAGTGTCTTCATAACTAAAATCCCTTCTTTTTATTAATTAAGTTACCCAGCTAAAAAATCGAAAGGACACGATCCATATCGGATGGTATCCTAGTCTTTGGTCCTGTGTTAGGTAATGAAACACCGCCATTTTTCGGTGGAAAAATACATTCAAAAATATCTGAATCTCCTTATACATTTTTGTAGTGAACTTAGGATAATCTTTTTCCCATGATATGATATTAGTTACAAATTGTATCGATTCTTCTGCACTAGCAATACTAGGGATCATGATATATGAAGTACTTACCATATAAAAAATAGATATCTTGATGTTTTTAATATTATGATGTTGGTTTCCATTTTTGACCTGGTTTTGAGATATTTGATATAACCGTTTTAAGAAAACATTCTTCTTTTATAGCATCACATCCCTCTACAACAGAACCTAACCATTGTTATTTTATCTATAAGTATAAGAATTTAACGTTAGAAGTATATCATCTGTAATAAGTAATTTACATATATAAAAAGTCCTTTATATAGACTTTTTATATATGTAAATTAGATGGATATTCAATAAAATTCTCTTGAAAAGTTTGAGAAATGTAAAAAATGCTAAAGATTAGAGAGAAGATTTAAGCAATCGTTATTAATTTCTGTAATGCTGTGCAGCTTCTTACTGTTATTTATTCGCTAACTTCCATAACTTCAAAAGGGGTTTGTATGTCCTTTTCACTAGATGGCGAATCCACATCCTGTTTCATCCAAGTTTTTTCAGTATTTTCCCCTTTGTATCCATTAAAAGATGGTATCCTACCAACAATTTCACCTTGGTAGGACTTATATGTCATAATAGGTTTTCCTATTCCTATAAAATTGTCTTTTGATGATCCATAAATTTTACGATCTGTCCTAGCATCATAATTTAAATAAACAGATTCGAGTATCTTATCAAAGGCCCAATATTGTGATCTAGAATTAACTTTAGTTGATTTCACTCTAATCCAATCACCAGATTTAATTAACCCATCTGTTTTATCGTTATTCTCAAAAATAATTGGTGTTCCATTATCAGTTGACCTTTGGCAAAGGACATATTTGTGATTCTGTTTTTGTCTTATTTCCGTTATAGTAAAGGAGTCTTATTTCCTTTCCACAACCCTATCTCCCTTCACACATGATAGGGTTGTGGATTTTTGATGCCGTCTTCAAAATAGAAAGGCGGGCAAAGAAAAACATAAATCAAAGCAGGCACTACTTTACATGAGATAGCTACAGTAAATTTCTAATAAAAAAGATATAATTTAATGCTAAAGAAGCATGAAGTCATAAGTCTCCATGCTTCTTTTTTTATAAACGAACAGTTGAAATGGTATGTTTATAGAAAAGCTGTTGCGCTCCTTCAGATTCTATCAAAATAGAAAAAGCATCATACCCTTTGATTGTTCCCTTTATTTGAAAACCTTTCAGCAAAATCAGCGTAACAATCTTTTTCTTTTGCATCGCTTCTTGTAGTAACCGGTCCTGAAATGATACTGTATTCATCGTTCTTTCCTTTTGAACGGTTTGTACTTTTCTTTCCATCAATAGAATCCCCCTTATACACTCAAATTTCTCTTACCAAATTGGCCTTCCGATTCCTAAATTGATGATACGAATCCTTTTTTCTTCTTCTTTTCTTCTATTTTCTAGCTCACTTTCTAATTTACGATACCACTTTCCTTTTTTGCGTGTAAAGTACATTTTCACTTCTACATACGGTATCCTTATCCCCTGTGTCTGAATCCGTTCCATTACACTTTCTAGTATATATTCTTCTTCATATTGTTTGGGTTTCCGCCAATACATGTCGATGAAACCTCGATATTCCTCTTGTAACCATTCAGCAATCAAATCTTTCTGATTCTGCTTGAGATGTGACCATTTCTTGTTTGTTTGGAGAAGTTTACGATTTACACGATCATGATTTTTCATGATTTCCCCTCACTTTTTTATAAGATATCTACAGTATACAAAAAAATGTAGGCTTACGCCTACTGACCTACCGTTGAACTAGCGCCATTCACACGCTTTGAAGGGAAGGGAGTATGCTGTCAGAAAACGATCTACAAAAAGAAGCACGCACATCATACAATGTCAGTATCAATTCCCTGTGTTCTTCATCCTCTATGTGAAAAGAGCGGGATCCAGTTTGAACAAACTTCATTTTCTTATAAAAAGCAATTGCATTTTTATTCTGTTCCCATACGCCTATTCTGACTTTCTTTTTCCTATGTTCTATCGCAATTTCTATCGCTTTATTTAGAAGATGTCTACCAAGATCATACTTTTGAAATCGCTTCTTTATATACAATCTTTCAATTTCAAGTGATTCATTATTCGTTTTTTCAGAACGAGTATCATGTGTATTTACCTTTACATATCCAACGAGTTCGTGTTGATACGTAACCAAAAAGAATGGCGAAGTATCATTCGATACTTCTTTACCTAATTGTTGTAAGTTACATGTTTTATCCAAATGAGCATTCATCTGTGTCAATGAGTTTTGATGCTTAAATGTCTCATAAAATGTTTCATACATAATCCTTTGAAGTCTTCGTAAGTTTTTGCAGGTGCATTTTTTAATATCTACAGCCAACTGAATATGTCACTCCTCTTTTACAAATTCCTAGTCTTTTTCAAAAAACTGTTCTTTTTGAGAGATTTTACTATACCATGCAAACACAAAAACGAACATTTCAAAAAAGTCCATTGTTATAGACACTTTTTCATACAACCACGCTGATACGGCTAAAATCGCTACCTACTACATGTTCAATACGTTTTTTTGATCCTACATACACTGAAAATTTTCTAGAAAAGACAGACAATAAAAGGAAGCCATCTCTTTTAAGAGATGGCTTCCTTTTATTGTCCCAAAATATGGCGTATTTCCGACATATCCATTTTCGTAAACTTTGCAATATCTTCAATATCCATTCCGTTTTTGTGCATCCCACGGATGAGCTGGATTTTCCCTTCATGAATGCCTACTTCTTTTCCTTTTTCCATGCCTTTTTCCATACCCTCTTGAAGTCCTTCTTCTTTCCCAACTTCACGAGCATGGGCTAATTTGGCTTGTTCATCAAATAAGACTTTTTCCCGTGCTTCATATGCTAATCGGAAGGAACTACTCTGACTCATATTCTCCCATTTGTGGATCGCTTTTTGTAACATGGGGTCTTGTTTCATGGCGATATCCTCCAATGTGTGGGTCAAATGTTCATCTTCATGTGCTGGTAACAAGAGTAACCAACGAGCAAATTCATTTTCCCACGGATTAATTTTTTCTTCTCTCCATTGCTGCAGTAATTTTGGAATCTCAATAAAATGGATTTCCAAATCATCGAGCAAGACTTGTTTCTGCTGCTTACTCCAAAACTGTCCGATTGTATGCATATCTTCATAATCAGGAAAGAGATGAAAATCTAATAAGTTAATGGCAATCGTTTTTCGGAGCGAACGATACGGCATTCCTTTTTCAAGCTGAGACGTGTAGAGTTTACTCCAATAATAAAGGGAACGTTTTACAATCTCTTGTGTATTTCTTAGTTGGATTTCGATGTTGACTTTTGTTCCGTCATGCAGTGTTGCCAGTATATCTAGTATGGATAATTTATCTTCCTCATATTCTTTATGCAAATGCGGATCTTCAATTTTCAGTGATGCAATCGGTGTAGATAAAGACTCATGCAAGATTGCATTCAAAAAAGAAATTAATAATTCTTCTTGTCCTTGTACACCAAATAATTGCTTAAATGCAAAATCGACTCGTAAATTCACTAAAGGTTGATTCATGGTTAGAGTCACCTTTCTATTTTATATTCTATATATCCATTGTATCGAAGGGAAAAGAGAAGAAGCAACCCCTAATGAGTTGTTGGGGGATTTTAATTTTGTTAATCAGTTTAGTACGTGAAATTGTATTATGCTTCATTACCATACTAAATAGTTATTTTCTACTTCTTTTATCATTCAAAGCTACTTAATTCCTTTTAAGGGTCTATTTATTTTGTATAAAAAGTTTAATGCGCTCTGCATACAAAACCCTTCCGAATCTCTCTTCGTTGCCTTACAGATGAATATGAGCATCCGTTTTTTGTGTCTTTCTCAAAATCCACTTTTCCATATCTTCATCCGCCATTATTTGCAGGGCTCTCTTGCAAAGTTCGATATAGATGAGTCCTCTTTAGAAATTCATCATGCTTAAATTAGATTTTGTTTTTTTTATCTATAAAGAGCTACAAAAATTAGTATACAAGGGCAAATGTAAAGAGTTATTTTGTCATTTGTACATAAATGTCTACCTTTACGAACACAAAGAAACCTTTTCTTAAGAAAAGGTTTCTTTAACAACTATTGAGGTTCTGTTGCAACGTTAACGTCTTTTGCTCAATCTATTGAAATTTTTATTCACTTTAAAACAAAACCATTGTAATCATCCTTGATTTTACCCACATATTTATTTTGTGACATCTTCATAAAAGTATTTTTCTACAAAGTAGATCACTTTCTCATTGTCTTCACGTGTTAAGCTGCAATAGGTATGTAACCATTTATCATTGAGCTCATTCTTCAGCGTATGCATATCTATAGGGTTCCATTTGTTTTCGTTATGCACATCTCGAATATTCATATATGTTTGATACACATCCATTTTAAACTGCATGAGTTCCTCTTGTTCAGATGATTTGAGTTTGTTTATCGATCGGTCCGATAAAGACTCCATGTGTTGTACATCATATTGCCTTCCACATAGTATCATCGCAATTAGCACCTCTTTACATGTTCTATTTTCGTTTATAATTTCTACGTATCTACAATCTTTATCTACGTGAACCTACTACGGATATCCACCATTTTCTTATAAACGAACACTATGATAGTAAATATATAACATGGTCTCTTTACAGTCCATTGGTAATATATAGTTCTATTGCGGAATTTTTTAGCAGATACAAATCAAGCGTTGCCTCTTCGGAATCCACAACATGAAAAAGTACTTTTATTAAAAAGTACCGTTGTCTGTGGACTTTTTTGAAATGTTTATTTTTGTGTTTGTATGGTATGTTTAAAACTCTTAATACTCCTGGAGAACGCATCATTACATAATGATCAAAATATGTAGCGATGTAATAAAAAGAATGAGTATGTAAAGTAATAACAACCTATATGAATGTTGTAACTTTAGGAACTAATTTACGTAGTATGTCTTAAAGAGGAAAAATAGGAGCTTTAAACCAGATTTCTGTTTGTTTTGACATGCAGTGAATTACAAAAATTATTTATAGTTGTATAATCGTTAGTGGCCAATCTCTCATCTCATTTGATATTCAGGAACCTTGCACCAAAGCCACATTTAACTTTCTCAACAAGATACAATTACATTTTCAAAAATTAAATTGTTTTGTATCATGAAGAGAAGATCTAGCAGTTTTTTTATAAGATTTTGATTAATTTTATAAACGCTCTTAGGTATCAGGCATATTATTGGAGGAGATTCACTTATATCCGTCCTGAGTATTATAATCTCGATAGCCCAGATATCCATTGGGAAGTTAAATTAAAACTTCATTTCCCTCTGTTCGGAAAATGATACTTATCAAAATGACTTTTTGAATACTTTAGAATATAGATAAGTTATATGTGGTCACAAAAATTAATAGAGGGGGAAAATGATGCGCTTCAAGATTAAAGAAACTCGGAAAAGGTTTGGTGATACCCTACTAAGCCTAGCTGAAAAAATTAATTATGATTATAGTAATCTGTCTAAAATTGAAAGAGGAGTTTATACCCCCACCTTAGATTTACTTCATAAAATTGCTACAGTATATAATATGGAAATAAGCGATTTAATTGTTCATTCGAATGTAGCAAGTAAAAAAATTTTAGATATAGGGGATATGGAACTTTTACAATACTATACTTTCACCTTAAACAAAGAAGAAATTTCACAAGAAGAACTAAGTTTTTTGATACAAACTCTACAAATTATGCGTCAAACGATCAAAAATGTAAAGAGGCAAGATTTTGATGAATAACATCGTATCGCTGGAGCATGAATAGAATCCCGTGTAACATGTGGCAGCTTTTTCTTTTAAAAAGCAAGAAACTGATCGACATGTCGCAAAGGGTATTGTAAATCTTTTTGGTAGACAGGCATACAATGCCCTATTACTTCCGTAACTTCATTATGATAATTTTTAGGCTTTAGAAAAATAATTATAAAAATATCAGGATTTTTATCTGAAAAATAGTAGAATAAAACACTCTTCTGATCCCACGCTAACCTATAAAGTTGTTTGAATTTTTTTCTTGGCACTTTATCTCCTATATAAAAAACGGTATCCACTGTTTTTCCCATAAGATCCTCTCGTTTTTGAAGAATTAAATCGATTAATTGAGGACAAATATCTGTAAAGACAAAATCATCACCTGATTTTTTAAATATGAAATACATCTTAGGATGTACATCTTCATACTCTTGGAAAAGATTTTCAAATACAGAATATAAAACTGGCTTGAGTTCGATACGCCGTCCTCTCCTTTCACCTTTTCCTGAAAATTACATAGTTTGCTTAATATAATTGGTGTATATAACCAAAAAATATGTTCTTGATTATGTCTTCTAGACAATAACTCAATAGTACTTCTTATTCTACATACTTTCCTTAATGTGTCTATTGAGAAAATGGTATATATCTCTTTAATTATCCATACATATATTTATTTTTTTAAACAGAAAAATCCATTTATGGCGTGGGATCTATCTCCTTTCACTATAATCATAAGTGAATTTATTGAGGGAATCCCCTATATATAGATCTTTTTCATAAAAATTATATTTGACATTATTTTCTCAATAAATTGGTTTGTTGAACCAATTTAAACAAAAAGTAAATTTTAGTGAAAAACTTTGGTTCTGTTGCAAAGTTTTTGAAAGTAAGCTAAACTTTGCAACAGAACCGTATTTTTTGCTTAGCGTATATTTTCGTTAAAATGTTGGCATTAGTGTTAGAGTTCAAAGGTAACAAATTGCTCTAAGTGTTCGAATGTACCTTGAAATTCATTTTTTTGAAAAGATGCGCAATGTGCCCTTACTCGATCTACTTGCTGATTCACATATTGAGGTTCTAGATACATTATCATAAATATATCCACGTTCTCAACAGGAAAATAACAAAATATAATATTTTTACCAGTCCACGCTAAAGAGTAAATTGTTTTTAATTTTTGCTTCATCGCTTCATCTCCTATAGATCGTGCGGTATCTACAGTATGTCCAATATAATCTTCTCTTTGTTGATGGAGGGCTTGAAGTAAACACTCGTTTATATCTGTACAAACAAACTGCTCTTTTACTTTTTGAAATATAAAATACATAGGAGGATACTGTTTTTCATATTCGCGGAATAACTCTTCTAAAAGTGAACGAAAATACATTTTCAATTTCATATCGATAGCGCTCCTTAATATAATTATAAATATTTATATTATAATTAAATGCATTTAAAAAGTTAAGAATTATTTGTGTTTTTATAAATTTTATGTAAATCAAAGTAATTTAAGTTGCAACAGAACCGAAAAAAAGCATGCCAAATACATATTTCCGATTTGAAAACATGAAAAGAAAGTACTCCAATAAGGGGAAGAACCTATATCCAATAGAGACATTCTTTTATGAAGTCGTGCTATTCAAAGGAACCGTTCCGGTTTCCATGACCTGGCTTATTTTATAAACAAAAAACCTTGTAACATTCCCCTTTTTTTCTGAACGGACACTTTTTCAACGCCCTCTTATTTTGTATGAGGTTCTGTTGCAAAGTTTTTCTTTTCCACCACTTCTTGTAATAACCGGCCCTGAAATGTTTGATTTTGTGTTTTTCCTCACTTGTATTTCTTTCATTTGACCTTTGACAAAGGACAGATTTTTGATTCTGTTTTTGTCTTATTTCCTTACCCCAACCATATCTCCTTTCACACATGATATGGTTGGGAATTTTTGATGCTGCCTTCAAAATAAATAGTAGGAATGGCAGACAAACATAAATTTAAATCCAAGCAGGCGCCATTTCACATGAGATAGCTGCAGTAAATTTCTAATAAAAAGATATAATTTAATGCTAAAGAAGCATGAAGTCATAAGACTTCATGCTTTTTTTTATAAACGAACAGTTGAAGTGGCGTGTTTATAGAGCAGGTGTTGCTTTCCCTTTTTGAGTGATAGAACACAGTAGAATTCAATAAAGAGCGGAACAAATAGAATACAATGGTTTCTATCCTTACGTATTTGACGAATGCAGTAATAACTGCTCATTCTTTTATTTGATATAAAACTCTGTATAGGAGTGGCTCCTCGCCATGTAATCAAGATATCACTTGGTATAATAAACCAAATATTGGTTCATATTGAAAACAAGAAGAGCGATGAGAATGTATGTATTCTTTGAAATATATACATTCTCATCGCATACTTTCAAGGGACGAAAAGAGTGAAAATATATAGAAAGAAGGTAGAAGTATGTTACGTGCAATTTCAAAGATGCTAAAGATGGCAGAAATCAGAAGAAAAATTCTTTTTACACTGTCCCTGTTGCTTGTTTTTCGACTCGGTACATTTATCCCTGTCCCTTTTACAAATGCTAAAGTATTAGAAGAAATGTTAAACATACAAGATCAAACCAATATACTAGGGATGCTGAATGCATTTGGAGGAGGAGCCTTACAAAAGTTCTCTATCTTTGCTGTAGGTATTACTCCCTATATTACAGCATCCATTATCGTACAGTTGTTACAGATGGATGTAGTACCTAAATTTACAGAGTGGGCAAAACAAGGAGAAATGGGCCGTAAAAAGTTAGCACAATTTACGCGATACTTTACCATCATTCTTGCCTTCATTCAAGCATTCGGGATATCCATTGGCCTGAACAATATGACAGGCGAACAATTAATTTTGAACCCCGGTTGGAAGACGTATTTACTTATCTCAATTGTATTTACTGCAGGCACTGCATTTTTAATTTGGTTAGGTGAAAAAATTACAGAAAAAGGAATAGGAAATGGAGTTTCGATCCTTATCTTTTCCGGACTGGTTGCAGAGATTCCCAATATGATAAAGTCTATTTATTTAAAGGAATTATACATGGCTGGAGATCAATTATTTATCAATATTGTAAAAATCATATCCATCGGACTTGCTATGTTAGCAATCATGGTCGGTGCCATCTATGTGCAAGAAGCGATTCGTAAAATTCCCATTCAATATGCAAAAAACGGTATGAGAAGTACTTCCTACCAAGGAAGAGCACATACACATTTACCTCTTAAAGTAAATAGTGCAGGTGTCATTCCCGTTATTTTTGCTTCTGCATTCCTAATGTTGCCACGAACGATTGAAATGATAGCCCCTGACGCTGCTCTATCTAAATGGTTAAGTACAAACCTGAATTTTACTCATCCGATTGGCATGACGCTTTATGTTGGACTCATTATCGCCTTCACATACTTTTATGCATTTA
>NZ_ALBR01000104.1:0-21964 GCF_002081505.1 Bacillus sp. CDB3
GCACTATATCACAAAGATTTTATATCGTTTAACCTGTGTGGGTGCCATTTTCTTAGGAACGATTTCTATGTTACCCATGGTAGTTCTTAAGACAGTACCGGAGTTTGCTCAAATGGGGGGAACCAGTTTACTTATTATGATTGGAGTTGCATTAGAAATAAAGAAAACGATAGAAAGTCACATCGTAAGAAGATATCATAAAGGGTTTATACAAAATATATAAATAAACCAGCTTTTTCTTCAAAATGCTTAATTTTTTAAGAGTCTGTCATGTACCTATCCCTACGTGAATGAAAGAGTCCTTCAACAGGGAAAGGCACTGAAAAAGTGGTTCGGTTGCAAAGTTAGAAAAATATAAAAAGGGCTATAGATTTTGGATAGAATTTAAGCAATTGCTATTAATTTTTGTAGTTCTTTGTACGCAGAAAAGACGAAGTCTAATTCAAGACTTCGTCTCTGGTTATATAGGGTTTGAATCGTTTCAATCCCTTTTATGATACGAGAAACATGACAAATGGTTTGAAACCCCGTTGACTTCACAAATCGATGTTTAATGGTACATACAGCGTTTTGTATGTGTATAAAAACCGTTATGTTTCAGTTTTTTGAACGCACAAAGTAGGGAAGGAGCCTTGTCTGTTGTGAGAACCGTTTGTTCTCCAAAAGCTCTACCTTTGCGAACGAATTGCGCTTCTGTTGTTTAGTCTTGTATTCTTTCATCGCTTGTCCACCTTAAATTTGTCTGTATATAAGAAATGTTTGAACTACCTTTCTTATTTTCCTAATGTTATAGTGAAAGCACCCTAATTCCCAAGACCATTGTGGTCGACGGATATCATTTACACTTGCACAGTTGTACATCTACCTCAGCAGATGATACAGCTGTGCTTATTTAATTACCCCAGCATTTAAGATTTCTTACATAAATTTCATCTTGTTAACTACATATGCGTTTTCTTATTTTGCATACAAAAAAAGAACATCCTCCACCAAGGATGCTCTTCTACTAAAGGAATATGTCTCTACAATTAAATGAAGACAACTGCGTTTGTCCCTACTTCATTATATGCATTGCTTCACCTATATGTACACACGAAAGAGAGCACTCCCCAAATAAGTGCTCTCTCTTAAAAATTATCGGCAACGTTCTATATCATTGTATACTTCTCCATTCCGATTATGTCTGTAATTTGGTAAAATAAACAAAATTAATTAGTTTTTTGGTAACAGTCTTTATCTATTGTACAAATATTATCTCGAAACCCTTACTTGTCGAAATATTTGTTCATGACTCACCTCCATAACAATATGATACGACTGTACGTTGAAAAAACGAGTACTCTGGGCACAAGTACTCGTTTTTTTACATAATAAAAGAAAAGCTCAAAATAAAAAAGGTATATGATACCAAAGATATAATATAGTATACATCCAATTTTCAGTGTAATTCTTTGTATATATGTGTTGGAGAGGCGATTTCATTCGTCTCTTTTTTATTGCATTCGTTTTTATTGGTATAGAAAACCAATCGTTAGCAAATAGTAAGAATGGAAGAAGGACAGACGATAGCATTGGCGCATGGAAACCCACTACCTTCTGATTTTTGTTCTTCCTCCACTCAGTCATTGTATTTCTCTCTGAAGGATGAAAAATGCAGCATGCGAATTTACCATCAAAATTAATTACCACACATATTGCATATGCATTTTTCATTTCTTTTGAAATGAATTATATAATACGGTACGTGATATTTTAATATCCACACATAAACAAAAGAACAACCGAATACTCAGTCGCCCTTCCATTAATTCTTTATGCTATTACTATAACTCATTTTTAACAAGGGGTTCGATTCACTTTAGGAGTGAACCTAAATGATACCTTCCTTCTCAGCAAATCGTATGACTTTTAGAATTCCAGCATGTTTCTTTTTTATGTGGCTAACACTATAACTCACACATTCCGCTATCTGTTCTAACGTCATACCGTCTATATATTTCATCTTCAATATTTGATGATCTAATCCCTTGAACTTACCAATTATTTGTTTTAAATCGTGTAAATCATTTATCTTATGTGCTAATTCATATTCAATCCGTTCTATATGAACTTCTGCTTTCGCACCTTCTGATTCAGCTGTTAAACGGACGTCTTGTAAATCACCACTTACCTAACGTTTTAATTCTCTTTTACTGCGCTGTAGATTAAATTCAATATACTCAATTTCTCCTTCTAACTCTTGATATATATTTAACCAGTTAAACAAATGATGATTCACCTACTTCCTTTTATCATCTTCTTTATGACTCTAATAATCCTCGTTTTTTCAATTGTTTGCGGATTGTACTCGTGTCACACCCCAATATTTCCGCGATTTGAATGTATGCCAGGCCTTTCTTTTTCAATTCCATTACGTCTTGACATACCTTATCCCACTCCACTTTTGTTTTATACTCTCGAATTTTTTCATCTGTAATCAAACTTGAACCTAATTGTTGAATTTCTTGACCAATCTTACACGTTTCTGTGCAGTATGGATGTGTTTTTCCACTATGGTACTCACAATTATTATGACAATGATTATCCTGTAAATTTAAAATACGAATTCTAATTTCTCTTGCGTCCATACTCCATTCCTCCTCAGTTCTTTTCGTTTGTTTTTATTATACCGAGGTTGTGTGTGATGGACAGATTCTTTCAAGGTATATATAACCCTTTCTAAGAGATTATAAATCCCGAGATACCTACGATATTCAAGGGAGATTTAAACCTCAATTTACTAGGTTTCTGATAGAGTTTTTTCATTACAAAAGACAGTTTCAGAATGAAAACCTCTTTTCACACTCAGGTCCATAATGCACCTAACTGTTTAAAATACTCTGAACAATTTTATCAATTAACTCCTCTAATTCAGCTGCCGTTTCTAAATCCGCTGTATTGTCTGCAATCTCCTGTAATTTTGTGGATAATGCTAATAAGAAATCTGTGGATGCATCCATGCTTTTCCCTCCCTGTATAAAATTCTAAGTTTGGTTAATACTACCAATAAGCTAGTGATTAGCTTATTAATTAAATTGAGACATGATTTAATTAAATTCCTTCTTTTAACTGAGCAGTTAGCTTTTGCTAGCTGCTTTGTTATTTTGTATACATTTCAAGAATATGGCCATACTATTTACCACCAATGTTTCTTATATCTGGTATCACTCATTTTCTTCCGGAGGAGCTCTTTCACAGGAGTTCTTTTTTCATGCCTTATTTCAAGTGAGAAATTAACTTTCTAACAGCTTTAATTGCGATAATGTCCCCCCTACATTTGCATAAACTGCTATTCCACCTAACTTATCATCACTCGGACAAAGTCCCTCCCATTTAATTTCAACACCATTTTCCGTAAATAAATTCACCTTCCCAAAAAACACTTCGTTATCTAATTCAAATGAAAATCTCTCACCTAACCATTTACCTTCTACTTCTTTACTTACAAAATTGAATCCCCTACTCAATGTATTCCCCTCCCATAACGCTTTTGTTTCTACTTACTTTCCTCTAACCTTCGCTTCTGCTAATAATTGAGTTACTTCAAACGTGCCATGCTCTGTATATTTCATTGTTCTCCCTCCTTGTATTTAGATAAGATAACCGTTAATTTAACTGCCGTTTCCTCATTCGCAATCCATTGCCCTCTGTAATACCCAGCCAACCCTAAATCCTCGTCATCATAAGCCTCGTCCGCTTTCTTTCTGTTTTCCACTGCTGATAGCTGTAATTGGTCGATATACTCTTTGAGGTTCTGTTGCAAAGTTTTTGGAGCTGAGCTAGACTGTAGAAAAAATGAGATGAGGAGCATAACATGTGGGATATTTTAAAGGAAAACAATTCGAGAGAGACATTATCTTGGTAGCCGTCGGCTATTATTGTCGTTTTTCTTTAAGCTATCGGGATGTATCTGAAATCTTGAAAGAACGTGGAATATCGATTCATCCTACAACAATCATGCGTTGCGTGCATGAATATGGAGATTTGATTTATCAAATCTGGAAAAAGAAAAACAAAACGACACACCCTGTTTGGCATTTAGATGAGACTTACATCAAAGTTAAAGGGGAGTGGCGCTATCTTTATCGTGCAATTGATGGAGATGGACATACTTTGGATATTCAACTTCGTAGAACTCGTGATCATCAAGCGGCTTCTATGTTTATGAAGCGACTCGTCAAAGCTTTTGGAGAACCATCGGTTCTTACGACAGATAAGGCCCCGGCTTTGCTTTGTGCATTTAAAAAATTGAAGAAAGACAATTATTATACAAATACCAAACACTGTACGATCAAACATCGTAATAACCCCATTGAACAAGATCATCGACATGTAAAACGACGATTTGCCAAATCTTCTGGATTCCAAAGTATCCGTCATGCTTCTCGTACCATAAAGGGGATTGAAACGATTCAGGCTATATATAAACAGAGACGAAGTCTGGAATTAGACTCCGTCTTTTCAGTGTGTAATGAACTACAAAAATTAGTAGCGGTTGCTTAAAACCGATCTTCACTTTATAACCCTCTCTCTATTTTTTCAAACTTTGCAACAGAACCGATATACGTCTCATCCAAATGCCAAGCATGATGTGCTGATTTGTTTTTCTTCTTCCAAATTTGATAAATCAAATCTCCATATTCATGCACGCAACGCATGATTGTTGTAGGATGAATCGATATTCCACGTTCTTTCAAGATTTCAGATACATCCCGATAGCTTAAAGAAAAACGACAATAGTAGCCAACGGCTACTAAAATAATGTCCTTCTTGAATTGTTCTCCTTTAAAGAACCCTATATAGCTTCTTAATGTTATTTATTCGCTAACTTCAAAAGGTGTTTGTCTATCATATAAAGGTAGAATAGATCTATCACCTAATTTATATACATAATCCAAAGTTGTTGATCTCATCCAAGCCTTTCCTGAATTCCCTCTTTGGTATTCCCTAAATGTCTCAAGTGACATAGTCTTCCTGTTTACTTTAGTTACACTTTTCTCGAAGCTTCCTATTCCTATAGAATTATCTGTTGATGATCCATAAATTCTATGATCTGTCCTATTATCATAATTTAGATAAACAGAATCAGTCCCCCTATCATGGGCCCAATATTGATAGCCAGGTTCATTAACTTTAGTTGATTTTATTCTTATCTCATCATTAGATTGGATGAATCCATTTGCTCCATTGTTATTTTCAAAAATAATAGGTGTTCCATTATCAGTTGAAGAGTGAGCAAAAAGAACAAAATCATCCAAACCCCAACGTTCAAATGTTATGCCACCTTTATCAGGTGAATTTTTCTCTTTTAAATAGTACGGCGTATTATATTGTAATCTTTCTCCATTTTTTGTTACAGGATCGGAATAATCTGCAGCTAACGTCGTAACTGGAAGTGCGGCTATAGCAATTGCTAAAGTGAGTACACTGGTTAACGTTTTTTTCATTTTTTATACGCCCCTTAACTAATTTTTTTGACACTTCTACGAATCTAAGAAGTGTATGTAATATTTATACATCATAACCTCTCGACAGCACACATCAAAAATGTCCTTTATTTATAAAATAATGGATTCCGTTTGTTTGGTTTTGTGTTCATTCATCACTTATTTCTCTTAAATATGACCTTTGTTAAAGGACATATTTAAGATTATCGTATGCGATTCTTTATGTTAAGGTAAACTCACTCCATAATACATCTTCTTTTTCTGATCCAAGATAAGATGTATAGTAGTTTTTCCTTAATTCTAGAGCAGTCAATTAACCCAAAAAGTAAATTGGCTGTGTTTTTTTATTTAGGAATATTCTGCATTATTACAACAATAGGAATCCCCCACTTCAAACATTCCGTAAGGATGTTAAGTGGTGAGTAATTCAAAGATTGTTAATAAAAGATTAATACAGTGAAAACGAAAAGGGGGGAAAGGTTTGCTGGTTCTCCAGTAAATCTAAAAAATGCTTTTAAAACGCCATTACGAATTACTAAAATTAATTACTTATGAAAAAAGGGAATTTTCTTTAAGTGAACTAGCTAAAGAATTAAATTGTTCAACAAAAACTGTCCGAAGAGACTTAGTGCAAATAGCCGATGATTTACCAACAGATTGGTTTATTCAATCATCCAGAAAAAAGGGTATACAGCTGAATATGCCTACCTCTTCTTCAATAGATATTATACATTTTCATTATTTTAGGCATACCCTACTCTTTCAAAGTTTACATAAGTTACTCTATAATGAAGTAAAAACAGTAGATGATTGGTGTGAAAGTTTATATATTTCAAAATCACTAATGCGTTTAACCTTACTAGATATAGACATATTTTTGAAAAAATATAAGTTAACTTTAAAGAAAAGACCTTTAAGAATCGAAGGTAATGAAAGCAATATTATTTTCATGTATTATGAATTATATTTAAAGTCATATGATAAACAAGAATGGCCCTTTCAGGAATTCAAACAAAATATGTATACTGAATTTTTTAGGAAGGTTGAAAACATTATGTCCATCAAATTTTCCAGTGAGAATATTAGGAATTTGTCTATTTTTATTTCTCTGTATCTAATCAGAATTAAAAATGAAAACCCTATGTTTTTAGAAGTTGAAAACATAAAAAAAATTGAAATTTCATCTAGTTATAAAAAATTATCACAGATTGTAAAACAAACATTCAATAAATATAATGTATCATTAGACTCCAAAAGTGTATCTATTATTATAAGTGCTATGAACCATGTAGAGCATTATCCTACAAAATATAATCATAGAAAAAAAGAAAGTATCAAACAGTTATTTAAGAAAAGATCTAATGGAATTTATCCTGAAATAAAAGAATTAATACTATTATTTGAAGATACATTTCATCTTGAATTACTAAGTGATGAAGACTTTCTCTTTTCTATACTCAGTATATTCCAAACACACGAATATAAGTCGGAAATATTTTCCAAACTAAATTCTCTACAAGAGACTACTAATTATATAAAATTGAATCATACAAATACATTTAATAGTATTAAAAATATGATTCATACATGGATGATACAGACAAGCATTCGATGCCCCATAAGTGAAAATGAAATATCAATTTTAGTTATGCATATTGAATCTATATTCATGAAAATAAAAAAAGGTAACAAAAAGGTTATTTTGATTCTTAATAGTTGTGAAATTCGAAAAAAATATATTAAGGAACTTTTAAAGCTTAATTATAATAAACAACTAGACTATGTAGAGGTTACCCTAGAACATCTTCGTAATATTCAACTACATCCTAATGAAATATCTTGCATCATTACCGATACTCCATTGGATAATAAACGGAATTCTGTTCCTACTATATTCATATCTAGTATTCCTACCAAACGAGATTTGGATGAAATAGCGCAATTTATATAAGTATATTGTAATTGATTTGGATAGAAACAAGAGCCATCATCCCAAACACTAGGGATGATGGCTCTTATAAGATGCGAAAAAGATAACGATAGAAGATTAGTGACAAGGTGTTTATACATAAAAGAGACTTGTCACTGTAAAAAATATAACATAGAATCCTTTCAAAAATCCTCTGAAAATAATGGTCTATACAATTATTTTCAGAGGTAATCATTCTTCCCTATAGAATCTATACATAATACCATGTTTAGAGGAGTGATTTTCATTGACAGAAACAATAAAAATTGAAGAACTCAACACGTTCTTGCCATTGGCTTCTTTAGAAGCGCTACCTGCTGAAGATCAAAAGATGCGACTACAATACTGGAAAGAGCACTTTTCAATCAAAGAAATCTTAGAAGGATTAGGGACCTATAAAAGTAAACTCTATGATTTATATAAAAAATATGAAATCACGCCCCAAGGAACAATGCAGGCAAAACGAAAAGGAAAAGAAAAGACTATTCCCAAAGAATATATACCTATCAATCTAAAAAATACTCATTCCACCGAACCAGCTCAAACACTTCCACCAACCATTCCAATGCAAGATGTGCCCGTGGTTTCAGAATCTGAACCTAAAACGATTCCATTAGATCCTATAGAACAGATGGAACCCTCTATTCCAGAATCCTTTCATATCCACTATGCAGGACTCAAGTCTAAACAGCAGGTCATTCATCAATTGAAAGTCCTCGCTACTTTGTTAGAAGAAGAATCGCATGAACAGTACCATTTTTCCATTCAAATTGATACCACTACACAAAAATAAATCCTGTATCTTACATCAAAAAAGTCCTCCTATAATAGGTGGACTTTTTTTGAATAGACACATTATATTTCATTAGAATACTCATTACGCCTGTAACATCATCACGTTAATTCGCTTTACATTTAATTTTTGGGCAGCTCGATATGCTGTATATCCCGATACAACTTCATATTTGGTGCTATTCTCTATTCGTTTTACAACAATTTTTTCTGTAAATATTCCTTCCTTTTCATAACAATCCATTTGATGTTGGAGATCTCCTATTTGTACATATTCCTTTTGTTTAGATAACAAAGGTTGGATCTTATTCATTTTTAATTCCGTTACAGGATGTTGAATCAAGAACATCTTATCTCCAACTGGAAACTGTGGTGGTTGTTTTACGGGTAGTATTCGCCCATTCTCTTTCAACTTCACTTTTTGCACTCTCCCATCCTGGGAGACGTACACTACTTGACATATTTGTTCCTTATCCCACGACCAATACATTCGAATTCTCGCCTTATCATACACCAAAACAAATTGTTTACAAAATTGCTGAAAGTACGATACCATCTCTTCTTTAGTCGAAAATAAATTGTGTTTCAACAATTCTTGCTGCAATCTGTGATTGATATCTCGAATGGTAAATGTTGTCCCCTTTTTACAATCTGGACAAATAATTCCCATTTTGGACTGTAATTTTTTTATAGTCACGACTTTTTTATCACATCGTTGTCCACATAATTGGCAAACACCATCATATTTTTGGTGCAACTGTATCACACGTTTAGATATTGTACCTCCCTTTTTCTGCGTCTGTTTCTGTTTTACTTTCTCCTTCTTTGGAGCTTCTTTTTCTTCTTGCTGTTGCTCTGCATGAGATCGGTACATGATACGGCTAGGAGCAAATGTTTGCACTTGTTTGGCGATATCCGCTACCTTTCCCTCCATTATGATTTCATTCGCATTCGCTAACGTATCTCCACCTTCTGCAATCAACTGTAACAATTGCTTCCACTGTTCAGAATGAATGAGTGCTGTGACTTTCAAATCATACTCCTTTTCTTCAATTTGTGTTGTTTGCGTATTCGTATCATGAAATTCTATTGCAAATACATATTCTGGATCATCTGCTAAATGACGAACTTGCGATGGTTTCCCTTTCACTATCAATCGCATGTCACAATCCCTCCTTATGTCACTATATCTAGTTATCCTCTTTTATTTTGAAATTCCCTTTGTTTCTGAAACATATAGTTGATTCACTAAAGAATCGTATTCTCTTCGTGTAATTTGCTTTCCGTACAACCGAACTAATAACTCTTTATGTGCTTTTGAAAATGCCATTTTGTCAATCCATCTTGGGTATATACGATGCTTCTCTCCATTTCTGTTTGAAAACTCTGTCACATCGTATTATTGTATCTTTATATTTAGGTTCATTCAACTCGATTTTATATGAAAACCACGTTGAATCTTTCTTTATGAAACAAAATGGTGTTCCACGATTCAAGTCTAAAAACAATAAAGTTCAATCCTACACAACTAAGCAAACCATTTGTTATTTTTGATTTGCAGCATATGAATGTATCACTATCATAGCAACGTTTCCCTGTAAAGGGGATCCCCTTTACAAAAACTATATGTCGGGGGAATACCTCTAGCCAAACCAATGGCATCGCAGTGGATTTGCTCTATTCTTTCAAATGAATAGGAAAGGACAATGATCCTGTAGTCTGAATTACAGGATCATTGCCCTTTGTTTGATGTATTTCTATTTTCACTCCGCATAACCGGAGCCATATTAATTGATCTTCTCTATTATATATATCCTGGTTAAAAAATCGACATATCTACACATTGAATGCGACTTAAAATTTGTTTCGTATTGATTTGTACATCCTGTACAAATATTTCTATAGCTTGTATCAATTGTAATTCTGTTCCATGATAGCAATTTGCTACAACTCGCTCTTTCAATAACTTCCAAATACGCTCCATCAAATTCAAATTTGGAGAATATGGTGGTAAGAACAGTAATGTTAAGTTGTCTTCATGTTGTTTAAGAAAATCCTTTAACACTATCGCATGATGATAACGTGCATTATCTAATACCAGTATGATGTGTTTGTTAGGATACTCTTGTATTACATAAGTAAGGAATGTTTGAAATGTTTGTGCGTTACATGTAGTTGCAGGTAAACAAAGCACCTTTCCAGTATCTACATCAACTGTTCCAAACACAGAAGTAGTAGCGCATTTTCCATATACAGGAACTTTCTTTTGTTTTCCTTTTTCAAACCATGTGGCATGAAGAGTAGGTTGATTCTTGAAATGACACTCATCTTGATATAAAAGGACAGTATTTGGAGTCATCAAATTTCTTTTATTACTTGGATTTGTTTTTGAAATCGTTGTTGTTTCTGTTTATCCGCTTTTTTTAGCACATAAGTAGCACGTGTATAAGATAGTTTCAGACGATGTAGCATGGTTCGAATGCTTTCACGAGATAAATCTACATCGAATTTTTGTTGAATCAACAATTGTATCGTTCTTGTATTCCAGAAAGAATCTTGGGATATATCTAACTCCGTAGGAGTTGAATGTAAAACCAATTCTTTCAATTCTTGTTGGTGTGTGGCCCGCAGACGAGGTTGTTTACCGGGGATCGGTTTACGAGCTAGTAGCTCTTCTATACCACCTTTTTCAAATTTAATGATATAACTGGATACACTTTGACGATGGATGCCTAAAATTTTAGCTACTTCTATAGCCATATAGCCTTCCATAATCATTCGAACAGCAATGATCCTACGTTGATTGGAAGCTTTTTTTCTTTTTTTCTAATTTCCGTAAATCGATTGGGGATAGATTATGCGTATGTTGAATTTGTAAACCTTTAGGCATCTCCGTACACTCCAGTTTTTTATTACACAGCATGGGATATGTAGATACGATTTATACATGATGAATTTTTATCTAGGATATATATATATAACAAATACCGATATTGTGACAACTAGAATCCTCTATTTCATATATTTCCCTTTTATTCTACATATGTTAACATTTTAGTACGTGAAATTATACATCTCTACAAAACAACTTTTTGATCTTTTTAATTACAAAAAGCTGAATCCCTTCTCTCACAAGGGATTCAGCTTTTTCATTTTACTAGCATACCCGTTACAACAAGTTGCAATTATACCTCAGTGTATTCGCAACTTGTGGCTATTAATATGTATGCTATATTCCACAAAATAATTACATGTTTTTTCACTTGTTATTTAATTATATGCTGTGCTTTTTAAAATATTCTTTATCTCGAAGTTTGAAAAATAGAAGTTTTGGACAAGGTATTAGTAAAAAAATAGTGAGGTGTCTAACATGCCTTGGTTTAAAAAACCACGTTCAAAG
This sequence comes from Bacillus sp. CDB3, assembly GCF_002081505.1. NCBI lineage: Bacteria > Bacillati > Bacillota > Bacilli > Caryophanales > Bacillaceae > Bacillus > Bacillus sp. CDB3. The sequence goes on from NZ_ALBR01000104.1 coordinate 11,648, forward strand.
TTAGGGAAGTTTATAGATAAGCATGAATTAAAACAAGTTGATATTGCAAAAAATAGTGGCCTTAGAGAATCAACTATTAGCAGACTTGCAAACATAGAAAGTGTATCTCCTAGCATGAAAACAGCTAATAAAGTCTTAAAAGCCCTCAGAAAGTTAACTGGAAAAAATGTTAATCATACAGATTTTTGGATGTAGCCTTTTATAGCACATCTTGTAGCAAATACGACTGTACATACACATTATAATTTAGCGCATAGTTCAGTAATTGTTTCTCCCTGCAATCCGATATCGTACAAAAGATAATGATTGGTTTGATCTGTTGTTGCTTCTGATATATGTGGGTGAGATACGCGTAATACTGTAGTTTCTTCTCATTCACTTTCATGTGCTGAAGCCTATCTATTTCTACGAAGTGAGGAACATTGTCTTTGATGAAGAAGGCGTCTGGTACAATTGTTTTTTCTTCTCCTTGATAACGTAGAGTAATGACTTGCTCTGTTTTCCATTCGGGGAAATCTAACCACATCCATGCTTCATTTCGCAATAAGATGTGTTCCAGTTGGTGTTTCTTTTTTCGCTCTTTTGCCTGTATACCAAGCAGTTCCATACCTTTTTTATTGAGATAATACACATACTCTCGGTTATGAGAAGTTACATGACAGTAAGGGCGTAAATCCTTTAGGATACGATTTGCATTCCTGATACTACCTAGACAGTGAATTGCTTGCAACTGGCGTCTAGACGCAAAATCTAGCTTACTTAAAGTGTATAAAATCTCGATGTGTCTCGCTTTTTGTTTCATCTTTTGATGTTTCATGATGCTCCACCACCTTGTAGGGTTTCAGTAACTTCCACATCTCTTGATTAGACAAATATGGCACTTGAATTTCTTCTACACGATCTGTTTTGAAAAGCGCCCGTCCTGGTATAGATAGAAGTTCTTCTAATCCACTTTCATCTATCGCCACTTGCGAAGCAACCATGGTTGGCAAGCGGAATCCAATCTTGGCATCACTATTTTGTTTAATTTGTCGTGGCAATGTATCAGAAGTCGGGTACTGGGTGCAAAAAATCAAGCGAAACCCTAATGCACCGCCAATCCTCGCTATTTCAGACAACATTTCTTGACATAAATAGAGCATATCTCTCTTTTGTTTTGACAATCCTTGCGTGGGACACAGGTTAGCTGACTCGTCAACGATGATGAAATAACGCTCCTTGATTGGCGTATCTACAATATTAGTGAAATACGATTCTTTCATACGTACCACTTGTTCCACCATCTTTTCTCGGATTCGATTTAACATATCAAATGCTTGCACCGGATTCTCCGCTACTTCTTTCACTTGTGCCAAATCCTTATAAGGACTAAACTCCAATCCTTCTTTTAAATCAATCACGTAGAATTGCACGTGATTGAGTTGCTGCAAAATTAAACTAGTCATGATATTTTTGAGAAAAACCGTTTTACCAAAACGTGTCATCCCACTGACGCACATATGCGGTGTTCTCTCAAAGTCATGATCTATCATACGGTCTAACGCTCTTCCTATAATGACTTTCCACGTTTTCTCTTGTAACAACTCTTTAGACCAATTCCACTTTTGAGGAATACGTTTCTCAAATACCCGTATGAATAATTTCCTTTGCTGGAACGATATCATCACGGGCTTATATAGTCCTTCCTCCAGTACTTGCACTAACTTCTGTATTAACTGGCTCGGCACACCCAACGGAAGTCGATAAACATATGTGGTACTCACGCTATCCTCCGTCTGTTTCAAAAACACAGGGTACTGAATTTCTCCTTTATGTTGTACACACACTTTCGTGATTTCAAAAAATGCTTTGGTTTTTTTCTTATCACTCAGCTCTTTTCCCTTATAAAAATAAGAGACTGTTAAAGGTTCTGGTGCAAAGTTTTTTAAGTGAAATTAAAATGTAAGAAAAATGATTCGAGGAGCATGCTGCATGAAATATTTTAAAGGAAAACAGTTCAAGAAAAATATTATTTTAGTAGCCGTCGGCTATTATTGCCGTTTTTCTTTAAGTTATCGTGATGTATCTGAAACCCTGAAAGAACGTGGAATTTCTGTTCACCCAACAACAATCATGCGTTGGGTGCATGAATATGGCAATTTGATTTATCGAATTTGGAAGAAGAAAAATAAATCAGCACATTTCGTATGGCATTTAGATGAAACCTATATCAAAGTCAAGGGAGAGTGGCGTTATCTTTATCGTGCGATTGATCAAGAAGGATATACCTTGGATATCCAACTTCGTAAAACAAGAGATCATCAAGCCGCCTATATGTTTATGAAAAGGTTAGTGAAAGCTTTTGGAGAACCAACGGCTCTCACAACAGACAAGGCTCCTGCCCTACTTTGTGCGTTCAAAAAACTGAAACATAACGGTTTTTATCTGCATACGAAACATTGTACCGTTAAGCATCTAAATAACCTCATCGAACAAGATCATAGACATATCAAGCGACGTTTTGCCAAATCCGCAGGATTTCAAAGTCTTCGCCATGCTTCACGTACATTGAAAGGAATCGAAACGATTCATGCTATATACAAACAAAAGAGAAGTCACATTCCAGACTTCTCTTTTTCGACGTACAATGAATTACAAAAATTATTCAGAACTGCTTAAACTACAACCGGATTTTGTAAACTGGTTTATGGTTTTTCAAACTTTGCAACAGAACCAAACAAAACGACACACCCTGTTTGGCATTTAGATGAGACTTACATCAAAGTTAAAGGGGAGTGGCGCTATCTGTATCGTGCAATTGATGGAGATGGACATACTTTGGATATTCAACTGCGTAGAACACGTAATCATCAAGCGGCTTATATGTTTATGAAGCGACTCATCAAGGCTTTTGGAGAACCATCGGTGCTTACGACAGACAAGGCTCCGTCTTTTCAGTGTACAATGAACTACAAAAATTAGTAGCGGTTACTTAAAACCGATCTTCACTTTATAACCCTCTCTCTATTTTTTCAAACTTTGCAACAGAACCTATTTGCTCCCTGACCATGACCCTATTTAAAAATAAATATATGGATTGTATATAGTATGTTTGGATAATTGACCATCTTTTTTGATTTCTAACGAATATTCTGTACCATCCGCTACAAAGAAATCGGATGAACGTTCAGATGTTTGCTTATATGTATATATACCAACAGGAAGTTGGAAAGAAATTTCACCGTTCGAATCGGTCTTTTGCTTCAAATATACTTTTCCCTTTTTATATACGGTAAACTCTACATCTGATAACTTTTCTGTTCTAATAACTTGAAATGTATATAAACCTAATACAGTCAGTTGTAAATTTCCAATTTCGGCCCTTTTTCCGACGATTTGATTAGTCTGTCGGGTTGTATTCTTCATCTCATAGAATTCCCCAGTATTTGCTTGTGTATGCTGTGGTATAGCTGTACTAAACAAAATCGAACCTGTTACAAAAGGTACAGCTAGAAATCGAACTGCATATTTTCCTGTTTTGTTCATTATAGTCCCTCCTATATATGAAATGGATGCTTCCTAACAAACATCCCTGGTTCTCACTTTGTCTACTTCGTAACAATTCCAGATTTGATGCAAAACATGTATCCTTATGATAGATTCACCTGTCATTCTTTCCTATTTCCCCATGTATCGACTAGATGTAGTTATATTTCCTTGTGTATATGCGACTTAAATACTTTATAAACATATCTTTAGTTACACCGTAAATGAATTTCATATCACACACAAGGTGATATCTGTATTTCTCAACCTACGCATGTTACGAATCTAAAATGTAAGTCTACCTTGTAGAATCATTATCAATTCAAATATTGTTGATGGGCGGTGCCCCCATGCTACCTGTTTTATCTACATAACTTTTTATCAATGATGCAATTTTATGTCCCTAACATGGCATGCAGACAAAAATCAGAAAAAAGAATTTCAGATTTTGTATGAAACATACAGAATGTAAGATTATATTTCTCATGTTTTAGGTTGTTGACACCAAATTTCATCCTCCCTAGACTAAACATAAGATCACATCCGAATCAGTATCAAAGGCTTACCAATATAGAAAATTGGCAAGCTTTTTTTATTACATCCTGTTCATGTGATCATAACTATAAGGGAGGCGTTACCAAGTGACATTACTAGAAAACATCTTGATGCATAATGAAACGTTTGTACAAAAACAAGAATACGAACCTTTTTCTACGACCAAATTTCCAAATAAAAAATTGTTGATTGTAACCTGTATGGATACCAGGCTGTTAACATTATTACCACAGGCATTGGGCTTACAAAATGGGGATGCCAAAGTCATAAAGAACGCAGGCGCTGTGATCTCACATCCTTTTGGTAGCATGATGCGTAGTATCATACTGGGCATTTATGAATTACAAGTGGAGGAAATTTGTGTGATTGGTCATGAAGATTGTGGCATGGCGGGTTTGCAAGCAGAGCCGCTATTAGAAAAGGTAAAACAGCAAGGTATTGATTCCACTTGCATTCGTACATTGCAACAAGCAGGCATTGATCTATCTACATGGTTAACTGGTTTCCGAAATGTACAGGAAAGTGTCCAACATAGTGTAGAAATTATACGCCAACATCCCTTATTACCATCTTATGTACCTGTGCATGGACTTGTCATTCACCCCAAAACAGGCAGCTTAGAAGTTGTTGTAGAGGGATATTCCTACGCACATACAACAAGTCCTTAAATGAATGCATGAAGAGGAGGAAAAACGATGAGATTTTCCGGCAGATATGCAGGATATAACCTCGCGAACTTACAAAAAGATATGCTGGCAGGATTAGTTGTAGGGATTGTCGCGATTCCGCTTGCAATGGCATTTGCTATCGCTTGTGGTGTACGACCTGAATATGGTATTTATACGACGATTATCGCTGGGATTCTCGTATCCGTATTTGGTGGATCGAAATATCAGATTGCAGGACCAACAGGCGCATTTGTACCGATCTTACTTGGTATTGTGATGCAATATGGCTATGAAAACTTATTGATTGCTGGTTTTATGGCAGGAATTTTACTTGTTATTATGGGCGTATGCAAACTAGGAAGGTTTATCACATTTATTCCGCGACCTGTCATGATTGGTTTTACAACGGGGATTGCTGTCATCATCTTCTCAGGACAGATTGCAAATTTTTTAGGGCTTCATCACCTGGAAAAGCAAGAAACCTTTTTTTATAATATGAAAGAAATTGGAACAAATATCGCAGAACTGAATCCTTATAGTATCTTTACAGCGCTCCTTTGCTTAGGGATTGTGATTGCAGCTACAAAATGGTTGCCTCGAATTCCAGGCGCATTATTAGGATTAGTCATTTCTAGTTTGATAGCAACCATGTTATTTCCGAATCAAATTGAAACGATTGGTACCACATATGGCGATATCCCATATCAGCTACCAGATTTTCAAATGCCTACCTTTACATGGGATAACATCCTCATGTTATTTCCGGCAGCATGTATCATTGCTGCCTTAGGTGGGATTGAATCGTTATTATCTGCCATGGTGGCAGATAATATGGCAAATAGCAAACATAATAGTAATAAAGAACTGGTGGGACAAGGAATTGCCAATATGGTGGCACCATTATTTGGCGGAATTCCTGCGACGGGTGCCATCGCTAGAACCGCAACAAATATTAAAAATGGGGCCACTTCTCCAATATCAGGCATTGTACACGGAATTGTAGTATTACTGGTGTTATTATTTCTGTCTCCGCTTGCTTTTCATATTCCACTGGCTAGTATGGCACCAATTTTAATGGTCGTTGCTTGGAATATGAGTGAGAAGCATGAGTTTATTCATATTCTGAAAACAAAAACTGGGGACACCCTCATACTTGTATTGACATTTCTATTAACCGTTTTCACAGATCTTACAACCGGAGTAAGCGTGGGATTACTTCTTGCTTTTCTTTTATTTGTTGGAAAAATGAGCAAATCCTTACGTGTTAGAAAAGTATTGCCAGATCCAGTAGATTCCTATGTCAAGTCAGACATCGTAGGAAATGGGAAAAATTGTCCACAAATCAGTATCTTTACCGTAGAAGGTCCCTTTTTCTTTGGTACCATAAAGGAATTTGAAACGTGTATAGAAGCATCCCTACAATCTAACGCTCACATTCTTCTCCTACGTATGGGAAACGTTTCTTTTATGGATACTTCAGCAGAGTCCGCAGTAGAACACATTCGAAAGAAGATGATAGAAAAACAAGGAACCCTTTTGATTTCAGGTATCCAGCATCAACCGAAAGAACTATTCCATCAAACAGGGTTATACGAAAGGATTGGAGAGCAACACTTTTTCACACGTACAGGATTAGCGTTACACTTTGCACTACAAGAATTAGAGGTATCCCAATGTAAGGGCTGTAAACAATTTGTGTTTCAAGAATGTACGACACTTTCTGGACAATCTGCAGAAACAGAGTCAGATAGGAAACGTTCTCCATTAGAAATCAACATGTAAATCATAAAGTAACGTTAGAATGATATATCGCTATATTCTACATGTTCGTTTACCCACAACAGACATACGTTTTTTAAAGGGACTTTCTATAGAAGATCCCTTTTTTCTTTTTCATGTATCCTTCAAGAAGGAAAATACATGAGCATAGCTAAATACTTATAGTGGTGTCATACACCATTTTTCAAAAACCATCGAAGACAAATCTCATGTATCATCTAAATGAAGAAGGAGCGGCCCGATGGAATTAGAAAAAGTTGTGCGCAAATATGAAGTAGATTTATTACGTTTGCCTTATGTTGTGGGAGTAGGAATGGGATTTGTACAAGGGAAAGAAGTGATTCAAGTATTTGTTTCAAAAAAAGTACCACGTTCTGAATTAAAAGTAGAAGAACAAATACCTGCACAATTGGAAACATATCTAACAAACATTATAGAAGTGGGAACCATTACAAATCATTACACTGAATAAGGGGGAGAGTGTTATGGGCAACTATTCAAACATAAGGGTGTTGACGGTTCAGGAACAACAAGGCATTCCAAAAGTACAACAAAGTGTAGAGGATGATTTCTTACAGTTTCGGAATGTAACAGGCATTGGAGCCGGTATTCAACAGGTAAATGGGGTTATGACAGGTACCCCTTCTTTACTTGTATTTGTAGATCAAAAACTACCTGTGGAAACATTAGAAACCAATCAAATCATTCCAAAAGAAATAAACTGAATCAAAACCGACGTCATTCAAACAGGATATCTATTTGCTGGTACCCAGCAAACACTACAATTTGATACACAAGCACTTTCAACTCGAGTTCGCCCAGCAAAAGGTGGTTATAGTGTTGCACACCGAAATGTGACGGCAGGTACGATTGCTACTTGCGTATATGATATATTAGGTTCTGGTGCAAAGTTGAAAAATCACTCAAAATAATGAATTCGGCATGCGATTTCTTGTATATTTTATAATATTTATTCTTGTAATTTGCATCTTTATTCTAAAATTTTAAGAAAATAAAAACTTTGCAACAGAGTCAGTATACCACTTCTACTCATCAGGTAGCATAGTAAAAAAATTGAAGCCCGTCAGGGTTTATTTGATATGCCTACTTTTATAAAATCTATAAAAGATAATAAAAAACTATATGGAAAGACCGCATTTTGTATAAAAATATACCTTAAGTTGATGGATGTGGGGCGTTACCCCCATAGATACTTCCTTTATATAATTAACATTTCATCATAAGTAAATGTTATTATTAAAATAGTAAATATGTATTTTACTTATTTTTAATTTACTCTTAAAGTAAAGGAAACAATATAGATGGAGTGTCCCTGTTTATATGACTTCAACATTTGTTTTTGATAATGCAGAAGTAGGAGCACAACGCTTCGCAGGAGAAGATCCAGGATTTATGTATTCACGCCTGGGGAATCCAAATGTAAGAGAACTGGAATCTGGAAAAATCCAACTAGATAAAGAAGGTGTAAAAATGCTAAACCCATTGGCTTTAGAATTAAATCATGTCATTGAAGAACGGAATAAACCAGTATATGAAATGTTTTCAATGTTAGGAAAATCCTTGTATTTCCCTAAAGGGATTGTCAGCCAAGCTGGAGAGGCAAGGGGGAAAGCGGACCGATTCAATGCAACAATCGGGATGGCTTCAGAGGGTGGACAACCCATGTATATAGATGTGATTCATAAAAACCTTTCCTCATATAATCCGAAAGACCTGTATCCGTATGCACCACCCGCGGGAAAACAGGAGCTGCGTGAGGTTTGGAGAAAAAAGCTTCTAAAGGATAATCCTTCCCTTGAAGGAAAGGAATTTGGTACCCCGATTGTGACGAATGGGCTGACCCATGGCTTGAGTATCGTATCCGACCTGTTTGTGGAAAAAGGCGATTCGATTATACTGCCAGATAAGTACTGGGATAACTATCATATACTTTTCAACATCCGCCACGACTGTGGGACCGTGACCTATCCTTTATTTACGAAAACAAACAAATTTAATGTAGAAGGTATGCTGAAGGCCCTTTTATCCTGCAAAAATGGTAAAGCGATTCTTGTGCTTAATTTTCCGAATAATCCTACCGGGTATACTCCTACGGTGAAAGAGGCAGAAGGAATTCTTGATGCCATCAAGCAGGCAGCGGATCTTGGGGTTAATATTGTCGCTGTTATGGATGATGCTTATTTTGGATTATATTACGAAGATTCAATCAAGGAATCTATATTTGCTCGTTTAGTAGGATTACACCCGAATGTCCTCCCAATTAAAATTGATGGGGCAACGAAAGAAGAGTATGCTTGGGGTTTTCGTGTTGGGTTTCTCACATTTGGAATTCAGGATCCTCTGGTTTTAGAAGCGTTGGAGAAAAAGACGATGGGTTCCATTCGAAGTACCATCTCATGCAGTCCACACCTTTCCCAAACAATCATTTTGGATGCCTTGTTACATCCTGAATTTGAAATGCAGTGCAAGGAGAGAAATAAAGTAATGGAAGACAGGGCCAGACGAGTCAAAGAGATCTTAGCTGACGGGAAATATGCGGATGAATTTGAACCTTATCCATTTAACTCAGGATATTTCGTATGCCTTCGCATAAAACATTCTGATGCTGAAACACTAAGGATCCACTTGCTCAATCAGTACGGAGTGGGTACCATCTCCCTTGCCAAGACAGACCTTCGGATTGCATTTTCCTGTGTGGAATTAAAGGATCTAGACCGCCTTTTTGAACTTATCTATCAGTCTTGTAAAGAATTGAATCAATGTTATATAAAGCTATGATATTTCAGAAGTTTTTCCTGAAGCATACATCGTTGGAGAAGGAAATAATTGATTTTTGGATTGAGACCATATTTTAGTTATTCCATTATAGGGCGCTATTGTTGAAGATCAAAGGTAGAAAATTATCAAACTTTTTTATAAAAACGGAACTTAAATATGTTAGAAAAGAATCTATTTTGATCAATCCTTTTTTCAAAATAGATTCTTTTTACTTACCATAAAATACGGGTTTATGAGGTGTTTTTGATCAAACTTTATTCCAAATCAACAACAATCATAAAAGTTTATCCTTTAGGTTCTCGTACAAAAATTTCAAAATAACTGAAAGTCACCTTACAAACTTGGAAATATTGATAGAATTTCCAAGTTTGTTGTTACCTAAAGAAATACTTGAATCAATGGACTTATATGAAGGGGATACAGTAAAAATACTTTATAATCCGATTAAGAAGGAAGTTGTTTTGAGGAACGAACAAAATACCCCTACCTCTGACGAATCAGAAATAAGGTCAATTGTTGTTAAAGTCTTAAAAGAAAAGGGATTGATCTGAGGGTGAAGCAACACTCTCAGATCAATCCCTTTTGGGAGTCATGAGAATTTAACTTAACATTAATTTTTTTTAGTTTTTTTATTATTGCTACGTGTAAGATAAACAATATCGTTAGTTGTTTTCCTTACAATATTAAGTTATAACTTTGTCTACTATATACAAAAAAATACACCTTTATGGCTATCTTTGTGTTTTGGCTTTCCATATTTCATTTATGCGACGTGTAGAAATGTGTTTCCATATTCCATATATTTGAATAGATATGAATTGTTCTTTCAATTGCACCTCTAGGGGTCTATCCAGCTGAATATACCCTCTATGAATCTTAGGGTCATCATCATTAAATACGATTCCTACCTCTACTGTGTTTTTCTCTGCGTACATATATATTCCCCTTTACAGTGCCTCAAAATGAGGTTGTTTACTTAACGAAAATGGTT
>NZ_ALBR01000105.1:0-14115 GCF_002081505.1 Bacillus sp. CDB3
GCAACAGAACCTATAAACGTATTTAAGCAAGAGAAAGAATATTTACTTCACTCGGTTTTGTATCAAATATTTTAGCAATACAATAAAGAATTACAAAAGGCGTAAGGGATTATTTTCCTTACGCCTTTTAAGTAATACATAATTAGAGAGGGTAGTTAGTAAAGAAGGAAAAGGTAGTAGAAGATTGAAACTAATGGGAATTCTATTAACTCAAGTACTAGAGAATCCTTGTTAAAAGGGCTACAATTAGAAAAAGAAATAGAAGAAGATTTGATAGAGCCGATCATGGAAATGATTAGGAAAGAACCCGATAAAGAAAATGTGTAACTACTCAGCTTCCTCACGGAGGCTGAGTAGTTACGGAATTTTTGCAACGGAACCAATGAATCCAACGTATAATGGTTTTATAGTTTGTTATCTCAAATTTACAGAATAACTTTCTCAATATCAACACATACAAATTCCTGTAAAATAAAAGATGCTAACATTTTAATGTTTTTCATAATGCGTTCTCTTTTAAACACCACAAATCCCTATTGTGGTGTTTATTAAATTTTTGGCCAAATAACTAGAAAAGAGAAGTCACGTTCCAGACTTCTCTTTTTCGATATACAAGGAATTACAGTAACTATTCAGAATTTCTTAAACGATAACTGTCTTTTGTAAACGGGTTTATGTTTTTTCAAACTTTGCAACAGAACCGAAACTATCATATAAGATGGTTTCACTTCTTTTGTATTTTGTCTGCTCTATTCATACTAAAAAACGATAGAATGCTTGAGAGTATTATAGGAACCATCCAGTATTGGTTGTTGGTTACAGTCAAAACAATTGATAAAATTCCAAGTAATATTGCAATTGTAAATCCACACATAGTTTTAAAATCTTTTAATACTGTCCAATTCATTTTTCCGCCTCTTTTTTTAACGAATTTACCGAAAGAATTCTCCTTCCCCAAGTGTGTGAAAGGCGCTAGTCCAGCGGTAGGTAGGGGATGAATTCCGGTTTGGCATAGTAAAACTCCCACTTCAAGCTTTGCTAAGTAGCGAGTAGTCCACTTGTATCATTTTAGAATGTAGCTAAAATTTATACTATAAGTATATACACAAGTATCACAACCCCAAAAATCATAGTAAAAACCGCACCAAAAAATCCGCTTTTTTTTAATGCCTGAAAAAGTTCATTTTTTTCACCTTTCATCATCTTGTTACCTCTCTCTATAAATATGTTTGATAGTTTTCATTCTGATTCTTCAACTTGTAAATCTTGTCTTTGCTTCAACCTTAGTCGATATACATAATACTGCGGTATAAAACCACATATGAGTAGAATACTTCCTATTAATAGGCCATCTTTCCATCCATAGTTAGGTGTAATGAAAGTAAGATATGCAAAAACCGTGACAATTACGGTTAATACAATCAGTCCAACAATAAATGATTTTTGAGGATTTTTTATTGGCCCTTCTTGTTCTACATTAATACTCAGTGATAAATAAGTAGATGCGACTGAAGTTAAAATCAATAACATCCAAAGGGGATTTTCGCGCATTCTATCAAGTCCCCCCTGAAAACAGTCATAACCAAGAATGCATAAAATGCCTATTGTTTGAACAATAAATATAACCCTAATATTTTTCAAGTTCCTTAAAATGAGTCTTTCATCTGTAATTTTCTTCATTCCAAATCCTTTCCATCTCTCTAAAATATTTCATCTAATTTTGCATTTACGGTATAAAAAATTTTGAAAAAACGTATTTTACATTCATTATTTGAGACTATTTTTCAACTTTGCAACTTCACTATCTAGTTGGATCTTCTTTTTGGTTTAAATTCATTAATAATCGCCTTTTTCACATCACTATAAAAAGCCATAAATAATATTCCCAAGCACATTAAAAATGCGGAAATACCTTCATTATCAACAAACATCGATATACAAAAAAGAGTACTACCTATAACCAAACTAAAATCATTTTCATCGTCCTCACATTCATCTGTATCTTTTTTATCTAGCTCCTCTGATCCCTTTATTAATTCGTCAATTTTTGCCTCATATAATTCACTAAGTAAAATCAAATTATTAATTTCTGGATAACTCTTATTATTCTCCCAGTTACAAACTGCTTGTTTAGTTACTCCGATTTTTCGAGCTACATCCTCTTGTGAAAAATTTTTCAATTCACGAAATTGTTTTAATTGAAAACCTACATTCATATGATTCACCTCTATAAAATTATTAACATATAAAACCAGTCTAATAGGTGTAAATTAATGGTTCACATTTCTCTCTAAATTCCTGCTGAAAGAATTTGGTAAAGATGGGGATTTTCTGAGGTGAAACGGGGGAGATTGGTAACGTTTATTTATGCGTGGGAGAATACAGCCTAAACATAGGTTGTTATTACTTTACATATTTTCTCATTTTATTACATCGCTACATATTTTGATCAATATGTAGCGATGCGTTTTACAGAAGAATTAAGGGACTTAAACATATCATACAAACACCAAAATAAACATTTCAAAAAAGTCCACAGACAACGGTACTTTTTAATAAAAATACTTTTTCATGTTTTGGATTCCGAAGGGCCAACGCTTGATTTGTATCCGCTAAAAAATTCCGCAATAGAACTACATATTACCAATGGACTGTAAAGGGAGCGTGTTATATATTTACTATCATAGTGTTCGTTTATAAGGAAATGGTGGATATCCGTAGCAAGTTCACGTAGATAAAGATTGTAGATACGTAGAAATTATAAACGAAAATAGAACATATAAAGAGGTGCTAATTGCGATGATACTATGTGGAAGGCAATATGATGTACAACACATGGAGTCTTTATCGGACCTATCGATAAACAAACTCAAATCATCTGAACAAGAGGAACTCATGCAGTTTAAAATGGACGTGTATCAAACATATATGAATATTCGAGATGTGCATAACGAAAACAAATGGAACCCTATAGATATGCATACGCTGAAGAATGAGCTCATTGATAAATGGTTACATACCTAGTGCAGCTTAACCCGTGAAGACGCTGAGAAAGTGTTCTACTTTGTAGAAAAATACTTTTATGAAGATGTCGTGAAATAAACCAAAAGGTGGGTTATAGTATGATATAAGGGGTTGGGTCTCCTTGTATCTTTGGTGAATTTCCGCTCATGCCCATATATAACAAAAAAAGACGAAAATCATCTCGTCTTTTTTGTTATATAAACATTCATGCAAGATTTATATAATGTCCCATTCTCCACACCGTATTTTCCCTACAGTTTAGCTCCACTCGAAAAACTTTGCAACAGAACCAAAAATATTTAAATAATATTATTGAACAAGACCATCGGTTTATCAAAAAACGGATCCGAAATATGCTTGGATTGAAATCATTGCAAACAGCTAGAAAAATGATTGCTGGAATAGAAGCCATGCATATGATCAAAAAAAGGCAACTTAAATTAAGGGATCAGTCTGTTCAAAATCAGAATATATGTATCCATCAGGTGTTTGACGTAACTGCCTAAGAGCTGATTCCAATAGGAATCTATGTCTTGTTTGGTCTTTGTTCATTATTTGCACCAGAACCCATAAAAATCACATACTAAATTCTACATAAAAGGTATCAAAAAATTACACATGATAGTATTGATGTTGATGAACGGATAATCCACGTTCTTTTAAACCCTCAGAGATATCACGATAATTTAAAGGTTTCTCGCAAAAGACAAAGCTCTTGGATTACCTTGCCTATTAAAAAAAATTAAGGGGAAACGGATTTTCTAAACATATAGCCAATTGAATAATCAAAAGTTCAAATAATATTATTAAACAGGACCGTAGGCATATAAAATGACGATTTGCCAAACCTCACGTTTGATAAAAGAAATGGGAACTATCCTACTTTATTTAAAAGAAACCGAAATCTGACCTCAGATTTCGGTTTCTCGACATACTTAAACTTTGCAACAGAACCCTTATCTACCTTTTCTTTCGCAGCTTCCCAGCTAAATCTTGTCCGTTTGGAAATGAATCCTCTTTCCAAAGACTTTTAATTCATTCACGGGGGAGTTGTTAACATCAGGCTGCAACTCCTTTGGCAATGCCAGTCCAATTACACTTTCTCGATCCTGGAAGAACAACCCGAGCTCCTCGAGCCGTTTCCATGCACGTTTGAATTCGTTATCCGATATTTCGTGGCAGCGCTGACGCAAAGTCTCGATGGCGATTGGCTCCTCCATAAGGCGATATATCTTTGTTTCGATATCTGAGAGACGGGACATCACTGGTGGCTCTGATCTCGAATCGAAGATCTCTAGCCCTTCTGGAACCTCCTGATACCAGAGGGTAACTTCGCGTTGCCGCTGGGCAAGTGTCCACGCGTCGACTGTACGGTCAATCTCAGCGTATAGACGGTGCAACGAAGGAGCGTTCTCAAAAGGAATTTCGTAGTAATAGCAGAAATCGTTTAAATCAAATCCGGTCTCGTCGAGAAATTGCGACGAGAAAATCAGATCATACGAGGGCTCATACATTGCAACAGGGATGCCAAAACGCTCCGGATCGACCTGCAGTGGAGCGTACCGAGTAACCTGTATCTGAAGTCTCGTTGCCGGTATGTCAAGATGAAAGAGGAGCGGCAAGGCATCGAGCATGGCTGCAATCTCCGCCGGATCGTCATTTGGCAGTCCGTAAAGGAGGTTGTACCGAATCGTAACGCCATAGCGTTTCCCCATCAGAAGGGTATGGATGTTCTGGACACCAGTGACACCCTTGTTCATCTTCAACAGTACATCACTTGAAAAGGATTCGATGCCCGGCTGTACTTCGTCGAACCCTGCGTTTGCTAACAGTGCAACCCGCTCCTTATTCTGATTTGCTTTGATTTCTGCGATTATGCTATAGGGGCGCTGACGCTCCACCAATTTTGGAAGCAGAGTCTTAAAATACTGGTGAGGCAGGATGTAGTCTGAGAACCTGAATGAGCGGAACCCATAGCGCTCCGCTAAGGCGTCCATTACCTCTAGTACTTTCTCTGCGTTACGACTTCGGTAAACCAAATCACTGTCATGGATTCCACAGAAAACGCAATGTTTCTTCTGCCCCCACCAGCAACCGCGTGAGTTTTCAACAGGAAGGCGATCCACTTCAATTTTGACATTGTGCTGATCCGAAAGCAGTCTAAGGTCAGCGAAAAAGTCAGCGTAGTTCGGGACCGGGCAGGTATTCATGTCGACGGCAGGAGCCATTGTCGTTGTTTGGAGTTCACCTGACGTCCCCCGATAAATAATCGACGGCACGTCGCTGAGTGGGAGTAAACCAGCCGAAGCGAGGGCGAGGGGAACCATCACAGGCTCTCCTTCTCCCATACAGACCACGTCTATGCATGAGAAGGACCGCAAAAGTGCTTCTCCAGTCGGCGAGCGAACAGCATAACCGCCGAGAGCAATCAATTTCTCGGGAGCTCTTTGCTTTATCAGATGTGCCAGGGCGAGCGCGGCGATTGTTTGGTCGAACATACAAGTTAACCCTACAAGAGTAACGTTGGACTCAGCGATCTGATCGGCCCAGCCGGCGAGCCATTTAGGAATCACCTCCTGCCGAAGGCGTAGCAACTCATGGACGACTCCATCGAGCCCCCCATACTGTTTGTCATCAATCTGCTCATAGGCTAGAAGTTCACTGGTCTTCAGGCGCAACCATTGCAGCTGCTTAGTACTTACCTCGGAATCGAGCACGCCGCTGAATAGGAAGTCGTTCAGTGCGTAAACGTTGGCCAAGGCGTAGTAGCTATCCGCGCGCAGGTGCTCAAGGAGAAATATGTTCAGATGCAGAACCCGGCACGGAATTCTTTCTTGATCAAGGACTGCTCGCAAGATGCCTAGCCCCAGACTGGGCTCGGTCAGACTGGTCCATGGTAGGCTGACAAGGACCACCGAGGAACTACTACGCAACTCTTTATCTAAAAACATATCGTAGTTCCTCTCCATCAGAACTTCTCCAAGCCGGAGGAGTCCCTGATGGGGATCCCCCTACGCGCTGGGTCGTCAACCAGCATAATCACGATACCGACGGCAACCGCTACCGCTACCGGATTCATTCGATCGGAGCCATTGAGGGCACTTGCCCCACCAGTGAGAATCCTTTCGATAGCGCTGGAACTGATATCAGCCTTTAGCTGCTTAGCGACCTCGTAGGGGCGGGTTGCCCAATTTGAAAGGAAGCGACCATCCTCGAGCACTTTGTGGAAGAACTGAACAACTTCGCGGTCGACAGGATCCTCGATATTTTCAAGTTGAGATGGAGCAAGTCGCTGTAAATCTTGTATAGTCCGGTCAGACAATTTCATACCGATCCGTCCCGCGACTGCCACCGGTTCTTCTAAGACATCGTGAATCGCAATCTTCTGCTCACCTGCAATCCGTATATAGTCGATGAACTGATGTTCGAGCATGCCGGCGGCAATCAGATCGTTAACACTTGGCATCTTCTCCGGTGGCCAAGGGAACGGTATTGGTGGCTTGCCTGTGCTGCCACAGATAAAGCCACCGTCCTCATCCTGATATATGAACGAGTTATCGCCATTGAGTGGTCCCACAATCTCCTCGATTTCAACCACCAAAAGATTTGAAATTTGATTTAAGTATTTGCCCATCTCTCGTGCGGGCTTCTCAGACATCCGACCGATGCCATTAAGTAGGGACGAGAACCCACGCAACTGCAGACGTATTGCCGGGTCGAACGGTGGGATAGGACGCACCCCGTTCGGTCCAATAATCAGTCCTCCGCCATCTCCACTACCAAATAGAATAACCTGTGTCATAACTCTACCTCCTTATACTTATGTATCTCTTATTTGTTTAGCGACCGAAATAGCATGATCACCAATTATCGCGGTCAAATTAATATCGGTCAGTAATAAAACCATTTTTACCATTATCACACTTTATATACAGATAATGGTTTTGTTACAAAGTTTTCTAAGTGAAATTAAAATGTAAGAAAAATGATTGGAGGAGTATGGTGCATGCAATATTTTAAAGGAAACCGTTTTTTATTATTTCATCTGTCTACTTTATTGGGAGCATATCAGTTATATGAGGCGGTTATTTTTATTTTAACCAATATTTTCTTGCATAACCCTTCCAAAAGAACGCAAGTTCGTATATAATTAGAACAAACGTTCTATCTTTTAGGGGTGATATTACATTGTACGATTATTCTCTTTTTCCAAATCGAATTATATTGTGCGTCGACTTGCGAAGTTTTTACGCTTCAGTCAGTTGTATCAAACAAGGATTAGATCCGAGGTACACGAAACTTGCCGTAGTAGGGGACGTAAAGCGAACTGGCTCCATAGTTTTAGCTGCAACACCTCCGCTTAAAGCGTTAGGCGTTAAAAAGATGGCTCGGTTATATGAGATACCTAAACAACCAGATATCATTATCGTTAACCCCATCATGCATACCTATATCAAATGTTCGAACTACATAACAAAATTAGCGTTACAATACGTAGCACCAGAAGACTTCCACCAATACAGTATCGACGAATTCTTTATGGATATGACAGCATTTTTACACTTATTTGCGTCTAACCCATATGAGTTTGCACGGAAGTTACAGCTTGAAATTTACTCCCGTACTCGTATCGATTGTACAATCGGCATTGGTCCAAATTTACTAATGAGTAAATTAGCAATGGACGTCGAAGCGAAAAAGAACGTAGACGGCATAACACAATGGACATATGACGATATACCCGAGAAGTTATGGAGTATTAGACCGATTAGTAAATTTTGGGGTATATCGTATAAAACGGAAGAGAAGTTGAATCAGAAAGGGATACGTACAATCGGAGACTTAGCGAATTATCCGCTTACGTATCTAAAACAGCATTACGGTTTGATTGGCGAGGAGCTCCATTTACACAGTAACGGCATAGATTTCAGCCGTATATCGGAAAAGCATGTACCAACAGAAACATCTATTGCTAAAAGTCAGATATTATTACGAGACTATACGATAGAGGAATTTCCTATCATTTTGCTAGAGCATATCGAGGAAGTCTGCTATCGATTGCGAAGACAAAATAAACTCACTCGAACTGTCCATTTTTCCGTTGGATACAGTAAGGGCTACGGAGGAGGTTTACGGAAATCACATACGTTACATCGACCGACTAATCTAACGATGGATATCTACAATGTCTGTACATATTATTTACATACACTATATACTGGCGAACCCATAAGATCCGTTAGTATTTCACTAACCAATTTGGTAGCGGAAGGAGCAGAACAGATTTCGTTATTCGATGACATCGTACAACGTGAGAAAGAAATAAAACTAACGCAGGTCATGGACGAAATACGTACTAAGTTTGGGAAGAACAGTCTACTACGGGGCGTTTCCTATACAAAAAATGCAACCGCAAGATATCGAAATACATTACTAGGGGGGCACAAATCATGAGTGCGAGACGTTATCGACTAAGCAAAAACGTTGGTATTACAACGTTTTTAGCGACAAACGATGACTGTTCTTTAAAAAATAATCCAAGGCTACAAGAACAGGATAACTGTTCAGACAAGTGAGAGGAATTAAGGAGTAACGACCCGAAACTCTCCCAGTGAGATTCCCGACAGCATACGCTAGGCATAGCGTGATGTTGGAAGCAGGGTAAAACATGCAATCATTATCCGAAGTACCCCATAGGGCAACCGAAAGCCATTCGGAATAATAAACCAAATGGAACTGATAAAGTATTGTATGCTGTCAACCGACATGGTGAGAATGTGTAAACACTGACGAACTTGCGAATGTACGCCTCGATATTGTGACGGGTCAGAAATGATTCGGAGTCTGAAAATAAGACTTGTCTAACGGATTGAAATAATTCATGATGTAACAATCCTAACGTTGTTATAGGCAACGGAGCTAGGCACGTGGCAAAGCAAGCACCTAAACCGGAGGTCTTTTGACCTTTAAAACAATGATAGTCTGAACGGAACGTCGAAAGCTACTAACGTTGAGAGCAATCTCTATCGGTGGATATAGTTGAATACGAAACGGACAACCGAGGAAAGTATTCTTAATAGTAGTGAGAGTAGTGGCACGACCCAAGAAGGTTCTGTAATCGAACTGGAGGAACAGCCACAAGCCTATATTGGAGGAACTGAACTTTCATCTAATCTTGCATGGATTCTGGTAAGACTCAAAAGGTCACCAAAAATCAATACAAGAGTAGGTGATAGACCATGAATGACAAATCTAAGCCCACGCTAAAGGATAAGAAACTTAGACACAATGAATACTACGGTATTCAAAATGTCCTAGACGACTTATACCAGAAAGCAACCAAAGGAATTTCTTTCAAGAAACTAATGCCTACTATCATATCAGACGAAAATATACTCCTCGCTTTTCGTAACATAAAAGGAAATAAAGGGAGCAAAACATCCGCCTGTGACAACATAAACATCAAGGATATTGAAAGAATGGAACAGAGCTATTTCTTGAATGAAGCTAAAAGACGCTTTCAAAACTACCAACCACAAAAGGTAAGACGGAAGGAAATACCTAAGCCCAACGGAGAAACAAGACCTCTAGGAATACCAAGTATGTGGGATAGAATTATCCAACAATGTATTCTTCAAGTTTTGGAACCTATTTGTGAAGCGCAATTCTGTAATAGAAGTTACGGATTTCGCCCGAACCGAAGTGCAGAACATGCCATAGCAGATAGTACTAAAAAGGTAAACCAACAAAACCTTACTTATGTGGTAGACGTGGATATTAAAGGATTTTTCGACGAAGTAAATCACGCTAAACTCATGCGCCAAATATGGACACTGGGTATACGGGACAAACAATTACTCGTCATTATCCGAAAAATATTGAAAGCACCAGTGCAAATGCCTGACGGTACAACAATGTTCCCGACTAAAGGTACCCCGCAAGGTGGTATTCTCAGTCCCCTACTCGCCAACATCAATCTCAATGAATTCGACTGGTGGGTCAGTAAACAATGGGAAACATTCAAAGCCAAAAAGGTAAAACCAAGATACAAAGATGGAATTTGGAGTAACGACACCGTAACATATGTCCTATCCAAAACATCAAAAATGAAACCTATGTATATCGTAAGGTACGCAGATGATTTCAAAATCTTCACAAACACACGAAGCAATGCAGAGAAAATATTCAAAGCATGCCAAATGTGGCTAGAAGAACGCTTGAAATTGCCTATATCAACCGAAAAATCCAAAGTTACCAATCTGAAAAAGCAAGAGAGTGAATTCTTAGGCTTTTCTCTCAAAGCTGTAAAGAAAGGAAAGCGAAAAAACGGAAACACACGATATATTGCAGAAACACACGTATCTCCAAAAGCATTGAAAAAGACGAAGCAAGATTTAGCAAAACAAGTGAAAAAAATACAGAAACCCCCAAACTCTATTGAAGCAATCAAAGGAATCATTTTATACAACAGCATTGTCATTGGCAAGCATAACTATTACAGAATAGCGACGCATGTCAGCCTAGACCTCGACAAAATGGGTCTAGAACTCGACTGTATGATGTATAACCGTTTCCCTAAGTCGACAAGAAGAGGAAAAAGGAACACTAATGGATACACGAATATAGGACAATATGAAGGAAAAGACAAAGGTATCAAACCATATCTAAAGTCAAAAAGGATGAGATATCTCATGAGACGTCCTATCCTACCAATCGCTTATACTCAACACAAAAATCCGTTGATGAAAAAGCAAGCCATTAACAAGTACACCGTAGAAGGGCGAGCCTTGATACACAAAAACTTGGCAGACATAACCGAAACAGAACTAAAATGGCTAAGAGAAAATCCAGTCATAAATGGACGGACAACCGTTGAATACAATGACAATCGAATTTCTCTTTACGTAGCTCAAAAAGGTAAATGCAGTGTAACAGGCGAGAAACTCTTGCCCTGGGATGTCCATTGTCACCATAAGCAATTATGGAGTGAAACAAAGGATGACAGCTACAAAAACCTTATCATCATCAAACCAAGTGTTCATAGACTAATACACGCAACCAAGAAAGAAGTCATAAACCAACTACTCAATGAACTAAAACTCGATGAGGAACAGTTAGACAAACTTAACAAATTGCGAAAGCTAGTCAAAAACGAGGAAATCTGTATTGAATCACAAATTGAAGTGGGACTAAATTATGAACAACTAGCGTTGTTTGCTTAGAATTTATCATTATTAGATGGAAAGAAAACTACAGTATAGGTGGACCGCGGTATGCCGTGAAAGTGGCACGTACCGTGCGGATCGGGGGAAAAGTTATAGATAACTTCAAAGACTTACCTATCGATATGCAACGCAAACCACGCAATTATGCCGGAACAGTTCGTAGGTATCCGTGAAATGATAAAAGAGAATGCTAAAATACCACGTCCTATCGTGACGCAAGACGCCCAGGAACGAATTGAAAATAGATTATTACTATCGTTACTAACCGAAGAGGAAATATTACTTACATATTTCGAGGATGGTTATGTGCTTACAGATTATATGAACGTTGTGGATATCGATCCTTTAGAAAAGAAAGTCATCTGCACGGATGCTTTTCATCATAAGAATACGTTTAAGTTTACCGATATTATCGACGTAAATTAACAGACCGCTTTTTTCAATAAGCCCGCAGACAAAAAAACAAAGAGTACCTTAAAACTTTAAAAATGCAATATTTTTGGTTTGTAAGACCAAAAAAGGTTATAATATTGTAAAGAGACACAGTCTCTTTACAACCTCTTATTGAGTATCAATAAAAAGACGAGAGTAATCTCGTCTTTTTATTTTTATAAACCTGTGACGGTAGTGTTTTTTCGTGCTAATACTATCTCTAACAAGAAAAATTACAATCTAAAAATGAAAAAACTACCTGGTATTAGAAACCAAAAATGTTTTATATTATTACAGAAGGACGAGGAGCCTTCACTGCCTATTATTCATCCATGACACGCAAAAAGACGAGATTATTCTCGTCTTTTTTTGTTGTATAAACATTCTTTTCAATCTTTTTCTAAAGGAGATTTTGCCTTCGTCTAGAATCTATGCAATATCCCATCTCTCAAGGAGTGATTCCCATTGAAAGAAACATTAAAAATTGAAGAATTAAACACGTTCTTACCATTAACTTCTTTAGAAGCTCTACCTGCTGAAGATCAGAAGATACGCCTACAATATTGGAAAGAACATTTCACAAACAAAGAAATTACCACTGGTTTAGGCACATATAATAGCAAGCTATATGATTTGTACAAAAAGCATGACATTACGTCGCAAGGAACAACGAATTCAAAACAAAAGGAAAGGGCGCTAAAGAGGGGTCGTCTACTGAGCCACAGCTTTCTAACACCACTGAACCAATCCAAACGCAAACACTTTCATCAACAATCCCAATGCAAGACATACCAGTGATTCCACAATCTAAGCCAAAAAAACTTCCATTAGAACCTATAGAACAGATAGAATCCTCTATTCCAGAATCCTTTCATATCCACTATACAGGACGCAAGTCTAAACAGAAGGTCATTCACCAATTGAAAGCCCTTGCTACTTTGTTAGACGAAGACTCGCATGAACAGTACCATTTTTCCATTCAAATTGATACCACTACACAAAAATAAATCCTGTATCTTACATCAAAAAACGTCCTCATATATAGGATGACGTTTTTTGAATAGACACATTATATATCATTAGAATACTCATTACGCTTGTAGCATCATCACATGAATTCGATTTAAATTTAATTTTTGGGCAGCTCGATATGCTGTATATCCCGATACAACTTCATATTGGGTGCTATTCACACACTATCACGCATTGTGTAAATGGTTTGGAATTGATGGTTGCGGGGGAATCTCAAATATACTTTTTCAGTACTTTTCTTGCCCCTATCATTCCATTCACAATAACGTATGGAATAGGAGGTGTTTGCTATGGATTTTAATACAATCGCTAACAAAATCAATGCTGGAGATTATGTAACATTTCTTTACCGTAACGATCCATCCTTGCAATTAACAGGATATATTGTAAGTGTACTCGAACATACGAGTATAGTAGATATTTCCGAAATGGATTCCTTCTTCCAACTTGGAATCGATGAACGCCAAGTTGTGCGACATGAAAAGTATAAGAAAGTTCCATCCAAATCATGTGAAAAGGTAGCACAGTAAGTATGTACATGTTAGATGTGAGCTATTCTGTAGATGGCGATGACTTTTTAAAATCGTTTTTACTGGCTGAACCAAAAGATGGGTTTGAACTACAAAAACAGCTGCAGACCATATTAGAACTAGATCATGTAGCACCTGTACATATTATAGAAACAGATTTAGAAGAATTATAATGGATGATACGTCATCCTTAGAAAAGAGGTGGCGTTTTTTGACAATTAATGCTTATGCACTTTCCTATACCATCGTAGCACCTAGCGGTGAAATGTACCCTACTCAGGACGTGGTCATGTATACAGAATCGCAGGAATATGCAATTGAGTTACTCGACAAAGAAATTCAGCGAAGATTAGGGAATGGCTACCATCGGCACATCTCTTGTACAAATCAGAAAGAACGAGAACCCATTCAACTTTCCCTTTTCTAACCACAAAAAACTTCAAGTCGTTAGCTTGCCCGAAGGAAAAATAAGAAGAAATGCCCCTTGCGGTTGCACGAGATATCCATGCTACTCTCAAGGGGATTCCCTTTACACACCTCGCTACGACTCTTCTATTCTATAACCATTCCCCTGCCAAGACTGTGTGCTTCGCTAGGTTCTGGTGCAAAAACTTCAAAATAACTGAAAGTCATCCTACAAACTTGGAAATACTGATAGAATTACTTAAAAAAAGGTGTGTGGTTAATATGAAAAGAGTAAATGTTTTTAAGTGGAAACATTATCAGCCAGATATTATCTTATTAACTGTACGTTGGTACCTGCGGTACAACCTAAGCTTTCGCGATTTAGTGGAAATGATGGAAGAACGAGGATTATCTTTGGCCCACACGACTATTATGCGATGGGTTCATCAATATGGACCAGAGTTAAA
>NZ_ALBR01000106.1:0-29326 GCF_002081505.1 Bacillus sp. CDB3
TGGTCTTTTTGCACCAGAACCCACATTTTTATTACAATTATTCTTTTCATTGTAGTCAATTAAAACACTTCTAAAATCCCTTTCTATGGTTTCAATCGAACACTCGTAAAATGTGACGAATTCTTCATTTGTTTTATGGTCTTACATACCGTAATTTATGAGACCTTTCAAGTTATTTACTTTTTGTATTTTAACAATAGACATGATCCCCAGTCCCTTATTAATATATTTCATACTCATCTAAGATATCTTTTAGTTCAAACCAATCATCATCCGAAAAAATATTATCGAGTTTAGATAACTTAAATTTCAATTTTTGTGCAAAAATAAATAGGCTATCCGCAAATTTTATAAGTTGGTGATCATCTAACTTATAAAGTGTATCTCCATATAAATAATCCCATACGTATTCCGCTACTATCATATCTTGGTTAGGTGAGTCTTCTATACATTCTATAATATAAAGAAAGTCTTCTTTTATCTTTTCATATACTTCTTCTAATACTAATTTCTTTGGTATCGGAATTTGATTTTCGGATAAGGATTCTATTAATTTTTTCTTTTGTTTTTTGCTTAAGCTATCACTATTAAACTTGGTTTTTAAATCAAGTAATCGGTCATATTCTGTATTCATAATTTTTATGATTTTCTTCTGATTCATTCTAAGGAAATCCATATCATTATCCGTGTAAATTCCGTCTGTATGGATCCTTCTAATTAAGCTATTTATGTTCTTGCCAATATAATTTATTTCCTTTGTTAAATCCCTATAAGCTTTCATATCTACTTCAAGTTTGAAATGTGATTTTGCACTATCAACCATGAATGCAGATACCGTTTTATAGCCAAATTCTTCTGCTTTATTTTTTATCATTTTTTTATCTTTTTCATCTAAAGTTATTTGTAAATATGTTTTATGAATAAATGTCATAATTTCACCACCAAATTTTATAATGAATCGAGCGAAGCGACAACCATTTTCTAAACGAAAAAATGTAATTTTTGAGGTTAGAAAATGGTAAAGGTGCTAGGAAACTTCCTAGCAAGTCAAAAACAACGTTTTTGGGGAGTGTGGTCACACTCCCGTAGCTTGCCATACCCCATGATCCAAATGTGGGCTAAAGACAGTTCGGTTGGAAGGTTCCCATACCCCATGATCCAAATGTGGGCTAAAGACAGTTCGGTTGGAAGGTTCATTGATTTTAGAGAGTCTTGGCGGTAGCCTTGCTGTGGCGGTAGCCGTTGTTTTTTACGGCTGCCGGTACGGCAAAAGGTTGCCAAAGGGAGGCTCGCAATCAAATGGTTCTTCGCTATCGTAATTGGATGGGCTACATAAAAAATAAAAACCAAGCATTTCAAAATAAAATAGCAAAGTTCAACAAGTAAACAAATGCTATGACGGTACCCATGCAAATTCACTATCACTCAATCAAAAAGAATCACTACAGTGCGCACTTACACAAACTCAAAAAGTTTGTTCGTTCTTCACCAAAAACATCGACATGTTTGGTTACCCACTGGGGCTTTTTTTCTTCCAAGATAACGGTCAATTTTTTCACCGACTGCCGAAATTTTAAACTCAAGTTTTATCAGACAGTGAACAAACTTCAAAAAACGAAACACCACACAATCCCAACAAAAAAAAGAGAGAAGAGCATAAGGGATTTTTGTTCCCACCTAGAGTGTGAAGCTAGGCAAAACCTAGCAACATCATGGGAACATACAGTAAAACAAAAAGTTGAGTCAAGGTCGAGTCACTTTTTACATAGGTCGAGTCGAGGTCGACCCAAGTTTTTTCAAAAATAATCGATTTCTCATGCAACACACTATAACAAAACACAAATCCTAACAAAACAAAACAGGTTCTGTTGCAAAGTTTTCTAAGCGAAATTAAAATGTAAGAAAAATGATTTGAGGAGCATGAAGCATGAGATATTTTAAAGGAAAACAGTTCAAGAAAGATATTATTTTGGTAGCCGTCAGCTACTATTGTCGTTTTTCTTTAAGTTATCGTGATGTTTCTGAAATCTTAAATGAACGTGGCATATCCGTTCATCCCACAACAATCATGCGTTGGGTCCATGAATATGGAAATCTGATTTATCAAATCTGGAAAAGAAAAACAAAAAGGTACACTCTGTTTGGCATTTAGATGAGACTTACATCAAAGTGAAGGGAGAGTGGTGTTATCTGTATCGTGCGATTGATGGAGATGGATATACTTTGGATATTCAACTTCGTAAAACACGTGATCATCAAGCGGCCTATATGTTTATGAAGCGAATCGTCAAAACCTTTGGAGAACCAACGGTTCTTACTACAGACAAGGACCCAGCCTTACTTTGTGCGCTCAAAAAATTGCTGAAAAATGGTTTTTACAAGCATACGAAGCATTGTACCCTAAAGCATCTCAATAACCGTATTGAACAAGATCATCGGCATGTGAAACGTCGATTTGCTCAATCTTCTGGATTCCAAAGCATCCGTCATGCCTCTCGTACTATAAAAGGGATTGAAACAATTCAGGCTATATATAAACAAAGACGGAGTCTTTCATCAGACGCCGTCTTTTCGGCATACAAGGAATTACAACAATTATTTAAAACTGCATAAATTCTACATATTAAATTAGGCTTGTTTTGTCTATTTAAAAACTTTGCAACAGAACCAGTCTTAACATAGTTGATGTTTTTAACTCTACAACATTTAAACTTGGTTCACTAGTTGGTGGGGGGTTAGGAACATTTTTAAGTATCATATACGGAAAATCTAACTTAATATGGATTTGCATTCTGATGATGGTTGTTGCACTCGATTGGATCACAGGAAGTAAAGCATCAAAATTAGACGGATCATATTCATCAGCATATGGAGTAGAAGGCATCGCGCGTACCGTGGTGCTTTTTTTATTGCCGTGTTTAGCTCACATGTTTGATATCGCATTTAAATTACCAGATTTCTTTTTCTTTATGGTAACTGGCGGTTTAACATATCACATTTTCAACAGTTTCACAGCTAATTGCGTTCGTGTCGGTTGGGATAAATGGATTCCGACATGGTTACTGGAAAGTGTAGCAAGTGAAATTGAAGCGAAAATTAAAAGGTCTGATACAAGGAAACGGAGGAAATAATAATGCAAGAGAAATTCAAAAATTATGGATTATGGGTAGCGTTGTTCGCACTGTTAGGGATGGTATTAATGGATACTGTCCCTCATTTTAATTTAGGAAGATATCAAGAATATGTAGATATGATTCTGTACATTTTGATTGCTGCAGGTGTCGTATCTAATCCTACAGCTGGTAAATGGTTTGCGGATAAACGAAATGAAGGAGCGGATAAATAATGAGATACACTGTAGATATTTCAAAATGGAATGACAAGATTAATTGGCCAGTCGCAGCACCACAAATTGAGTTAGCTATTTGCCGTGTACAATACGGTTCAAAATTAGTAGATCGTTTATATAATGAGCATGTATCGAAACTAGAGCAATATGGCATTCCACATGCTGCATATGCTTATGGATGTTTCGTATCAGTAGCTGATGCTATTGTAGAAGCGAAAGACTTTCTAGCAAGAGTAAATCCTAATGCTAAATTCCTGGTGTTAGATGTGGAAGACGATACCGTAAAATCAATGAACAGCAAAGGTAACCTTAATGATTTAGCTAAAGCATCACAAGTATTTATCGATACATGTAAGGCTGCAGGTTGGAAAGTAGGGTTTTATGTAGCACATCATATGTATGGTGACTATAATTTACAAAGTGTACAAGCTGATTTTATTTGATTACCACGATACGGAACAAATGATGGTCGTCCGCAAAAGAAACCAGCCTATTCTTGTGACATCTGGCAATATACCGACAATGGTTATATCGATGGCATTGGGAAAGTTGATATAAATTTATTACAAGGAAATAAAACGTTGGCTTGGTTTACCGGCGAGAAACAGCCAGAACAACCTGTTTCTAATGGCGGATATCATTATGTTAAATCTGGTGAATTCGGTACTAGCTTAATTGAAGAAGCTATCCAAGCGATGAGCGAAAGAGGAACAAAGGGGAAAGTAGTTGTTAATCCATTGACAGGTCTTGCACATATCGAGACTGAAGTGTTACCTAATCCAGAATTAGACAAGATTACTTGGTGGATGGATACGAGACCTGAAGGTAAATGGTTTTACGAATATATCAAAGTGAAATAATATTACTGGATTACTGCAATACAAAGTACACAATAGCAAAAGTAAAACATATTATGTAACAACAAATAAAGCCTATGTGTATGTAAAAAGGACGCCTTCTTCGTGAAAGCGTCCGATTTATATTAATTTCTCTTGATGTTTGTTTGAGTATATGCGTTGTTATGGATAAATATTATATTTTCGGGATAGCCTCTGCTTTCTAAGGCGGATATCATTAAGAATCTACTTTCTTTTTTGATTTTTTTCACCCATATATTGTTCACATAAAGTATTCACAGTTTCTATAAATATATTCGCATCCCCATTTATGATTTTATTAAATTTCAAATATTCATCATTATGATACATTCGGACTCTTGTCCCAAAGATACTTTTTTTCATTGTAAGCGAAGAAATGTTTTCATAAAGGAATTCTTCAAAAATTTCATTTTTAAAATTCGAAATAGGTACACCGTAAAAAAGCATTCGTCGTTCTGTAGCAATCAATAGACCAGGTCGAGAACAATTTCGGTTGACATGTAAATCGAATGAGCATTGTAATGTACACAGTATGTTTTCCGTTGAATTCATTTTTTTATTTATCTTTTCCAACAAATTTTTCATATGAAAATCCCTCCGTATAAAATTCCTATTCATTTAACTAAAAACTTGTCTATATCATCTCTTAATAGAGTTAAATTTGATTTAATTCTATTTAGAATGGTTTCGTCTTTTACAGTAGAAAACATTTGAAAGGATTTCTCATAATTACCTTGATTAATATATAACATGCCTAATAAATAAAAGATATGATCACCGTTAGAATTTATTTTTGAAAAAGGGGATTCATTCGCTTTTATATTCTGAAAAGTTTCATTAATTAATTTTGAAATTTGAGATGACTGATATGTCCAATTACTAATTAAATTATAGTATATCCCATCAATACAACGTTGGAAATTATTAGATATCTCATTTGCAATCCTATTTAATGATTCAAAATTATGCTGAGTATGGTAGATATCTGCCAACATTAATAGAGACATTAGATAGAAGTGATTATTTGCTTTTGTATTTTCGATATTCTCTATTCCTTGTAAAAGTATATGAACCACTTCTTCATTTGGACAACCAGCAAGTTTTTTTTCTCTAGCTAAAAAATAAAACCACCTCATATTGTTTGGTTCAATGCATATCATTTTATGTTGTAAATTTAAATTCCTTTGACATTTTTTTTTTGAGGCTCTTATTTCGGGTTTATATCCATCGTGTTCAATCAAAAAATCTGTAGTAAAATAGATTAAATCATTTCCTTGTTTCAAAATATCATAACGTAAGTCTTCATGAATCAGCCCAAAGTATTTTAAGTTATCCTTTTTTCTGAAAATTCTTTTATTGAAATCTAGTTCTTGATTATCATGATTTCTAATTTTGGGACAGATAACCAGTGGGTAAATAGGAAATTCATTCAATACCTCCAAGAAATCTCTTAAATACTCTTGATTGTTTGCTAAGTGTTCATCCGCATCAATCTGAAAAATCCAATCTCCAGTTGAATGATTTATCAAGTAATTGCGACACTCTGAAAAGTTATTATTCCACTCTAGATGGTGTATTTTTACATGCGGAAAATGATGCTGTATGATCTCTAGTGTCTTATCGGTAGATCCCGTATCTAAAATAATAATTTCATCTGCAAGATTTTGAATACTTTTAATACATCTCTCAATACATCTCTCCTCATTTAAAGTCATGATATTAACAGAGATTTTGACTTTTTTAGTAACTAAGAAACTTTCTAATATTTTTAGAAAGTGTATGTCACTTAAATGCTTTAATTCACTAGCTGTATTTGAATCTAATTCAGAAAATAATTCGTTAATTTCTTCGGAGTATTTATGGATGCGTTTTAGTAGGAGTAAACGTTTTTTAATTTTATTTAATAAGCTGTGATTATCAGTATTCATGGCTACCAATCTTTTGTATGACATTTCAAAAAAATCGATATTATATATTAATCTTGTTGAAATATAATTTAAATTCATCGTATAACACTCCTCGTTTAATACGAAATATGCAGGATTATTTACAAAAATAATCCTGCATATTTTTTCAAAGCTAAAGATTAATTACGGTGGCCATATGCGCCTGATAAGTAATTGCCACCACCACTAGTGTATGTGCTACCTTTAGTATATCCGTCCCCCATACCGCAACCGTACGGGAAAGAGATAAGTTCTCTTCCGAAGTCAGCTGCCGAACGTACAGTATCTTTCCAGCCTCCTCCATTAATATTTTCCATTTCAATTTTCTTTAAATCGGCTAAAAGTGTGTTTTCTTGTTTTACTTTCTTCATAGATATAGAGTCCTCCATAATATATTTAATTTTTTTCAAAGATAGAGCATAAAAATCCGGACTTTTTATGCTTGAAAATTCTTGGTGAATTGCAATTGCACCTATAATTTAAATATTAGCATGTACGGATTATAAGAAAAAAGGATTTAAAAGTCTTGTTAACGGACAAAATCAGTATCTATATAATCAAAATTATTTTATATATATATAAAATAATTTTGATTAAGAAAAGAAGTGCATACATCATGAATAAACGCTATATATTTACGTTTAATAAAATCACTTGGTGGATGGATACGAGACCTGAAGGTAAATGGTTTTACGAATATATCAAAGTGAAATAATATTACTGGATTACTGCAATACAAAGTACACAATAGCAAAGGTAAAACATATTATGTAACAACAAATGAAGCTTATGTATATGTGAAGTAGCAAAAAAATAAAAGGACGCCTTCTCCGTGAAAGCGTCCTTTTTACCGTATTAGCTTAAGAATAACTATTTCGCTTTTTTATTATTATGAAGCTCATAATAATAAGGAACTGAATCAATTCGAATATCACTACAATCCAAAAATCACGAGTGATAAATGTCACAACTATTTTTTCGATAAAGCTTGTTAAGGCGAATAACGAAAAAAGAAGATATTTTGAGCGATCCATTTTTTTCTGTTAATAAAAATATAAATCAAACTAACTATAGGAAGTACATAACTAAGAAGGAATACAAATATAGTTTTAGATTTTGAAAATTCCATTTTCATCCCCCTCCAAACATACGTTCAATAATTATGTATAAACTACTTTTTACTTAACTTATAGTAAAAGCATAAGTGCTTTTGTGATCCACCAAGCGGTAGTTGAATTACCAACTACATCTAATACACCGCTGTACACGGCATCTTCTATTGCCCCAGTAAAGTGTTCAACTCTATTCGCAATTACAATCAATGCGCCTTGGTTTCCGAGCCTTTCTTTTACTTGAGGAGGAAGTTCCTTCCATAATTGTTTTATAGCTTTAGCAGCCCGGCTCAGTTTCCCTCTTGTTTCAAAAGCAGTATCATCTTTGTTGCTAGCTGCCGTAATCAATTTTTGTGTCTGAGCTTCGTCTAAATCAAAGTACTTAGAAATACCCTCTATATCTTTTTGAACAGTGGGGTTAATAGACGGATTCATAATGTGAATATTTTGATTTGGTAACGGGATACTTGTTTCAGCTGATGCCCCCGTCGTAAATAGTCCAGTCGATAATAAGGAAACACTTAAAGCACTTACAAATAGTTTAGACTTTAATCCTTGCATTGTATCATCCTTCGATATTTATTTATAAAAATTTAACAATTAAATCGTATCATGTGTAATAGATAGTTTGTATACGTAATAAGTCCTGCGTATAGACTTTTTTATTGTTGATAAATCGAATTATATGTATGTGAAGTAAAAACAAAACAGCGCACTCTGGACTAGGGAGTACGCTGTCAAAGGACATTTTTATGCTATACCTTATTTGCAAGAATGTGGTATTTTAATTTATATCTTCGAAATATGATGACCCTTAGATAATACATAGACATTTTTTTAATCAATTTTTCAGGAGTGAATATATGAACAAAATATTTGGTGTAATGGCTTTAATTTGTTTGTTTGTAGCAATATGTTCTTTTCAATTATATGTATCAGGAATTGACCTCAAAATTAATTCACATATTCTATTAGTAATTATGGGTTTAACATCATTTTCCGCTGCGATTCTCACAATATTTAACAGAGAAAAATTTCTAAAAAAAACACTTCTTACAAGTGCAATATTCCTCATAATTCTTGTTTATTATAATGTTGGATTACATGTAAAATAAGAACCACTATATGTACGTGAAGTAAAAAAATAAAACCGGCTCTTAATTGAGTCGGATTTTTGCATTTCTATGTAATTAGAATTTACTTTTAGATAATGCCTTTAATATTGGATTAATGATTTTACTCAACAAACGAAACCCTCTAAATATTGATTCCCCCTTAAATTAAGTGGATAACATCAATTTAAGGGGGAATTGTAAATTACATATCCCAAAAATCATCAGCTTTAACCCTTGAATCAAATTCCCTCAATACCTTCAATATCTTCTGCATTGTTTTTCGTGTGGGTGATCTATCCGGATTATTCGCTAAATCTCCTACAGTATTTCTTCCCAATCCTGATTTTCTTACTAACCATTCTTGTTCGATTCTATGTTTATCCAAAAATCTTCCTAGTGGCGTCCTCTTAGAACGAAACCTCCACATCATTCTCACTCCCTATGAAAATTGTTATCTACAGTAATGTCCAATTGCACAAAAAATAAACCCCTAAAAATAGGGGCCTGAAAATGGTGCATGGACGACAATATTTTACGAAAATCGGCGTTTCAATAAGGAGAGCTTCTTTCCTGGTTCCTCTGCATAATACTTCATGTAATCACACATTAAAATATTAATTAGTTTATCCGCCGTGTATCCATGCATAGGGAAGGTGTGGGCCATATCCGAGAAAAACACTTCAATCCTTCTCAATGTTCTTCTATCGATCTTTATCGAAATCGTTCCATACCGTTCATCATTTTCATTAAATTCTAATTCGTAATCCGTATAGTGTTTCTTACTCTCTAAGATTTGATATAGCTGTTCCATACTATTCTTGGACCTTATATGTTCAAGAAAGTCCTCAACGAGTATTTCAGCTAGATCACTAGCGTTACATTCATAATCTTCCTCTTCCATATCTTCAATTATGATATTCATGCGGAATAAGTAAATCTTCATCATTTTAACTTCAAAACGATACTTCTCTTTTAATGTCCATTCAATTTTAGTTCGTTCCCACCAATTGTCGGCACTCATTAACTGTATTTCTTTTGTCATCACATCGTATTTACTGTACATGTAGTCACTCCTTACATGGTGCGTAATGCGAACCATAAAATACGTGTTGCTGCAGCTCTTTGTGAAACTCCCCATTCTATCGCTAATTGGACAAGCTTAGAATGTGTTTCCTGCTCCAATTTCGCATGGATGTACCTCTTAGTGTCTTTATATTCGTATGCATGTATCTCATTTATATAATCGATTCTGAGGTGTTCTGTGATTAATTTGGACATATATTGTGTAGTGGTTATTCCTTGTTGGAAGGCTGAGGTTCTTATTAGTTGCCTTTGTATTTCATTTACAGGGATTTTTACATCTTTTTTCTTATCAGAACGAGTTTTACGAGGTTGTAAGTTTGTTATTGTAGTAGATTGTTTTCGAGGTTCAAACATAGGGTTAACATTACTCATGATGCTCTCCCCTTTCAAATTTAACCTCCTCCCCCTCTGTATTCTCAGGGCCATAATTCCAACATGCTATCGTTCCTGCTAATTTTAAGGAAAGAGAGGGAGTGGGTTGCATTTTACTTAGATAGTTATTTACCAGTTACCATTACCAATGCTGTTAAGTAAATCCATAGCGTTATCAACGACATCTTCAGATGGTTTTTCGTCTTCTCCTGCATCATTTTGTATGCCATGAGTATTTATATTGATTAGTAACTTCTTAACCAATTGAAGCGGATCTTCTTCACCAGCAACTTCAGCAAGCACCTGGTACATTTCTAAGCGCTTTTTAATCTGCTTATTTACGTAACCTTTTTGGCCTTTACCTTGTTCCTCTAATCGAGTTACGAAGTTGTATAGGACCTTATCGTTGTTAGGATTAAGCTCAATTTGAAGCTTTTTCTTTTGTAAGTTTGTCAAAGACATCACATCCTAAATAGTAGTATCCTAATAGGTTAGCTTCTTGACCATTTTCTAGAACCGCAAATGTTGGGAATTGCTCTTTTTTCTTTTCAATACGCTTTTTATGAAGGGCAGCCATTCCACCAGTCCAAACAATTTTATCGTATACAGCTAGATTGAACTTTTGAGAAACTTCACGTAGTGCTGCATCGAAATGACGTTGTAATTCAGCATCGACTTTCTCTGCTACATCTTTATGAGTGTATAAGTCGTATAGAGAGCCGTTATACTTATAACCCTTCTCAAGGATGTAGTGCATGTTAGAAACGCTTAAATCAGGTGTTTCACCGATGTTATCACGAACGATTTGTTCAATAGTCATGAATGCTTTTTCACAACCTAATTCAGTTCCTAAGCGATCAATAACAGCATTACCAGACATATCAGTCACATCAAATGTACCGAATCCACCATCAATAATTAGAATACGATCTTCTTTTTTGATGATTTCCTTCTTAACTAGATAGTATTGTGTTCCGACTGGTTGTGGAATCACTACACACTGTTTTACTTTGATTGTGATCAATTCGCCATTCACTTTAACAGCCGTTTCTTCCGTAGCTACTTTTTGTAATATTTCACGTTGGTTTCCAAAGTGAGATATTGGCAGACCTGTTACAAGTAATGGGATAGTAACATTCTTTTTGAAGTCTTTTGCAATGAACCCGAATAGTTGCTTCTTAAATGTTGGGTCTTCGTAACGCTTCGCTTTATTTTCTCCAAGCGCGCGAACAAGCGGAAGTTTAGATTTTCTTGCTTCTTCTCCTATGTAGTAAGGGAAGTCAGTGTTTGTTAATTCGATTTTCGTAAATTCAGCTTCGTTGTAATAATCATCTACAGGTGCTAACACCGATAATTCTGTAATAACAGCCGCTTCTAAGTCTTTATTCTTCTTGGAAGCTCGCTTTGTAAAGCCATTTCCTAAGTCAATCGCATATGGATTTCCTAATAACATATTCATTCCCCTTTCAAAACCAATGGTTAATCATTGATATTTTTGATTCTAACAGATACTTACGTTTTAATTCAATGAAATATACCAAAAACAATAAATTTATCATTGGTTATTCATTGATTGTAACTTTGCGAGTTTATTAGTCTTCGCAAATGCTTCGCAATATCAATAAAAATGCATGTTGCGAAGCATTAGACAAGATTCCCTAAATATCGTTAATTTTTCAGAACTCAAATGTTTCTCACGAAAATCTAACCGGTATTCGATCTAACTTCATTTTTCTCGCCACAAAATAGCGACTAAATCCATCTCGCAAAATTTTGTTCTCTTTATCAATCAGAATAGGCTCGTCTATTGTTCCCGTTTTCAGAATCGCTTGAACGACCCTATCTTGCTTTTCTTGCCTAGGAACGGATATCTGATATTCTTCACCCAAAACAATCTTATCTAACGGGAGAATAGCTTCTGTGCCTTCTGGCGTATACTCTTGTTCAGGCTCTTCCTTTTTCTTTTCTTGTTTGGGTTTCTCTTCTTTCTTCGGCAATGCTTGTATTTGCATACAAATTACACCTACTTCGCCAGGACATGCACCCATTGGAGCGTCTAACGTAGGTTCGCCTTGTACTAGTAGTTTAGTATTTTTGAATCCTTGTGAATCTATGTCAACATTTTTGAATTGTTTTTTGCTTACAAAAACCGTGTACATGATAGCCGTACTTTTGAATGGTATTCCTTTTGGTGCGGTTGGACCGCCTTTCTCTGTCATTTCAAATGATAAATATGTATCGCAATCTCGAATATCTGTTTTCGGCATTCCTGTTAGTGTGATTTTTTGTGGCATAGTTATCTATCCTTTCTGATTTGGATTAATTATATATAAATTTCATCTGTTATTTTTTTTTCTAGTGCTTCCCATGTGCCCACATATTCTGAAGTTACATATATTCCACGTATTTCCTTATCGCCTTTCTAAAGACTTCGAAATATCTATAAAAACACATATAGCGACGAATTAGACAAGCTTCCCTAAAATCCCCTATATGCCGAAAATACTCTTTTTCATAACAGATTGAGTACGTGAAATTTTATATACAAAAGGTTATCCGAAAATAACCTATGCTCTTTTATACTGTTTCATTATCTCTTCAAATTTCTTTTCAGCTTCACTGTTATTTTCCGCTTGACCACTTAACTCTTCTTTTGGATTACTCTTCCATTCAGGTACTGGATCTTTACGAATGATTTTTTGACCGTTAGAACGATTATTCTTTTCTTGTTGCTTACGTTTGAAGTCTTCTGTATATGCATCAATGTCTTCAACACGTTTTACACCAAACTCATGCCATTTATTTAAAATGCCTTCTATATAACGCAATTCAATCTTATCTGCTTTAATTGCTATTCTAATAGCTTCAATGAATATTGCATGTCCATGTTCATTGAATGTAGAAACCCACTGTTCTATTTGAATTCGTTCATCTTTAGAAATCCGTTTAATACCTTTAGATTCTTTATAATAATTAATAGCATTACTACTACTACTTATATAAGTATTAAAAGAAGTATTAAAAGAAGTATTATTATTACCTTCAAAATTTGAACTACCTGGTTCATTTTTTGAACTACCTAGTTCATTTTTTGAACTACCCTTTTCATTATTTTTAGGTGGTTCATTTTTTGAACTACCCTTAACAACTTTCTTATTTTCTTCTTTCATAAGCTTCTTAGTATTCTTACGTTCTCTATCGCGTTGACGCTTCTTCTCTACAGCAACTTCATTATCGATAGAGTTATAACGTATAGTTTCAGGTATTTCTAAAAGCCAGTATGTATTAGGGTGATACTCGCCATTTGCTTTTTTACCGCCTTCTTCAACTTCTACTAGATCCATATCCACTAAACGTTTAATTGAATCGCGAATAGTGTTTTTACTTTTCGTAGCACACATAGCTGCAATGGTTCCGATTGATGGTTTAACCGTGCTAGTCTCATCATAGAAGTTAAATCGTTCTAATACGATATAAACTAATTTGTCTATAGCGTAATCAAATGTAATGCAATCTAAAATCTCGTTATCTATTTGAGTGAATCTGTTTTTCTTTCTACTTTTGACCTTAAAAGAGTCCTGGTTGTTGTTTTTAGACATAATAAAAAATCCTCCATTTTCACTCCCAGCCTAAAATTAGGTATAGCAAAATAAAGGATTTATGTTTACGTTTTTTTGAAGTTATGATACTATCGTTATAGAAAGTATTAAATAACTTAATTACGTTTACACAAAACCTCTGCTTTGCGAGTTTTTAAATGGTATCTGGCGGTCAACCTTGAACCATCTAAAAACTGTTGCCGGGGTTTTTTTATTTTTATTTTTAAGTTTAATTGTTTTGAAATTTATGTATCTACCCTCAATCATAGCAGAAGATTGTTGAAAAAAGAAGAGAAATCGGGAAGCTTAACGAGGATTGAAGGTTCTTGTTATAATTTAATAATGCACAAGTGCAAAATCACATATAGCCCACCTACGGAAATAGGTGGGCTTTTTAATGTATAAAGAAAAGACACCATAAGGTGCCTTCCTCCGACTTGAACCACTTTAATTTTAATAATATAAATAATTTACGCAGATACAGCAGCTTTATCTTTACGGAAGATACCCATTAATCCACCGATCAATAATAATACTCCTGGTAATAAGTAAATGATAGAGATACAGATGAACCCGCCAATAGCAGCAACTGTCATCATGATACCACCAACTCTAGCATTCTTCTTAACTACTACACAGCCAACGATTCCTAAGATAGATAGAGCAACAGCTCCCCATCCTAAACCGATGATGCTGTCTGCACCTTCAGCTTCAAACGCAACTCCCATACTGCCGATCATCAAAGCGATAAACGCACAAATAATACCAAAAATCCCACCAATAAGGCCTAATACAAATTCAGTTGTTCTTTTCATGTTGTTAATACCCCTTACTTCATACCCATTTGAGCTTTACTTGTTGCAAGTTTCTGTCCATCTTTTTCAATGAAACTAACATTGAAGTTAGCACCAAGATCACCATTAATATTTTTAGTCCAGCTAGCCATAAGCATTTTCATATCTCCAGCTGAAGACTCAGATTTACTATCAGGTTCACCAAATTTAGCAACTATATCTTCGTATTTATCTCCACCTTCACCAGACAGAGAATCTCCAGTTTTGATTGCTTCTACATCAGCAGCAGTGATTTTCTTTTTATCTTCTTTTTTCGTTTCTTGTTTAGCTTCCTGTTTTGGTGCGTCTTTTGTTTCTGTTGCAGTCTTGTTTGATGAATCATCACAAGCAGCTAAACTAAACGCTAAAGCGCTACCTAATGCAATTGTACCCGATTTTTTGAACATATTTGTTTCCTCCAATTATGTAAAATGTAAGATTTTCGAGCCCGTCATAACAAACAATCAATCATAATATTGTTATATTATGTCGAATTCAAATAAAAAAGAGAACTATTTGCTCTCTTACCACAATTGGTCAAATTTTCTTTTATTATGAAAGCAACAGAAACACAACATTCCAACTTGAAATACAAGACGCTGTAACGCTGTATATTTCGAATTCGAACCTTCTCAAGAGTTTCGGATTAAAAAAGCGACTAAAATCGCTTATACACAAACGAGAGAGGTGTGAAGCCTACATGAAATACTTCTTAATCAAGTAATATTTATAGAAAGTGTAACAAATATGGTTACGACTATATTTCTATATTTTATCGAATATAATAATAAATAAATAAATATGTTAATTCGGCTTCTTATCTAATTCCTTCATAACGACTTTTCTCTTGCTTCCTGCGAGTTCTCCTACCCATTCATTATTTTCAACAAAAATACGGTCAAAAACAGGAATTGCAGTCGTTCTAATTTTTTTTGCCTCACTCTGTTGTTTTCTTCTTCTGCAATCATTCAAGTTTATGATCATTAGGGTCATCCTTTCTTACTAGGAGTGTATGTTTGGTTTTTGGTTTAAAAGAAAACCCCCTAAAGGGATTATGTTAAGCAACCTGTTGTTTTTTGATACTTTAATACTAATAATTCGTTAGGAATTCCGGTGTAACAAGATATTTCATTAAGAGTACGAAATTCATTTACATACGCATGCCAATCCTCATCAGGCAATAACAATTCGACTGCAAATAAATTAGCTTGTCTTTCGAATCTATCTACAGATAAGAATGTATTAGCACGTAAAAAAGGGGTGTTCACATGTTTGTGCATTGTACAATGCACAAACATGTGAACAAGTAACGATTTGTTTATTAATGCTTAGATTTTTGTTAATACATATATATTGGTTTTTCTTATTGTATTTATAGAATCCCATAATACTTGGATGTAAATCTTGAAAAAAAATGTGAATGTTTAAACGTTCAGCTATTTCAAAAGGGTTGGTTGTATTAAATCTTTCTGCTAATTCTAAGGCTGCGTCTTTTTCGTAGTAACCCAATTGAATCTCCCCCCCTTTGACTTACTCGGATTCTTTTCTATATTTTTTAGGAATGTATTTCTTATTTACTTTTTGTGTATGTTTCACGATATATTCCATTGCATCCATTAGTGAGTCTAAAGCTTCTTCAGAAAGAGGTTCGCCAGAAAACATTAATCCATCTGTATCTGTTAAGTCTTTACGGATCTCTTCCATCCTTTTTCCAATATCTTTTCTATCTTTTTCTGTAAAACCCTCATAATCTTTAATTATTTTTTGGTCCTTATGTTCGGTTTTCCCGAGTAGATAATCAATGGAAACATTAAATATATCAGACAGTTTTAGGAGAACATCACTCGGGATGTTAGTAATGATCCCTCGTTCATAATGAGAGATATTAACTCGCCCCATACCTAACATGGTAGCGAGCTCTTCCTGAGACATTTTTTGTTTTTGGCGTAATTGCTTTATTCTCAGTCCTAATGTATTCATAATAAATGCTCCTCCTTTTTTTCAAAATAAAACGGTTGTGTAATTTAAAATTACACGTTAGCATTAATTACGTAATCAATAATAACGTAATAGACGTTAATACATAAAGGTGGTGATATTGTTAGTATTAAGAACATACAACCCAGAATAACTCTTAAAGAAGCTAGGATAAGAAAAGGTACCCAACGTGAAATCGCCCTTGCTATCGGTGTAACCGAAACGACAATTAGAAATATCGAAAACGGACGATCTAAACCTAGCTTAGAATTAGCGTTTACATTATCTGTTTTTTTAGGAATAGATATGGAAACATTGTGGGTCGATTTGGTTGAACAATGTGAAAGAAAAGTACTTAATACTAACTAAGATCAGTATATACCGTAAATAGCAATTACGAAAGCGTGATTATTTTTTTACCATCTTAGTAATTGTTAATTACATAAATGTTATTACAAGGAGGAACAAAAATGAATAAATTGCAAGTTTTCAATAACAAAGAGTTTGGACACGT
The DNA here is from genome assembly GCF_002081505.1 of Bacillus sp. CDB3. Lineage (NCBI taxonomy): Bacteria > Bacillati > Bacillota > Bacilli > Caryophanales > Bacillaceae > Bacillus > Bacillus sp. CDB3. Next base: position 16,779 of record NZ_ALBR01000106.1, read on the forward strand.
ACGAACAGTAGTACAAGGTGAAGATGCTTGGTTTGTAGCAAAAGATGTTTGCAAAGTGTTGGAAATCAAAAATACAACACAAGCGAAAGCATTCAAAAGGTGGGTAACAAGTGAAGTACTTCCAACAATCAGAAAATACGGAGCATACATGACAGATCAAGCGCTCGAAAAAGCGGTAACTGATCCAGACTTCATGATTGGTCTTCTTACCAACTTGAAAGAAGAGAAAGCAAAACGAGTTGAAGCTGAACGAATAATTTTACAACAACAACCACTAGTAACATTCGCAGAAGCGGTGCAAGTATCAACAAACCTAATCAGCGTCAAACAGTTGGCGAACTTAATGAAGCAAAAAGGGATCGACACAGGTCAAAACAGGCTCTTCGAATGGTTTAGAGAAAACGGATACCTTTGCAAGAAAAAAGGCAGTCTGTTCAACACGCCAACACAGTATTCGATGGATTTAGCGTTGTTTGAATCACAAGAATTCGTAACATCGTTTACTACAAAAGTTACAGGGAAAGGTCAGCTTTACTTCATTAATAAGTTTCTTAATCAGGAGGCGGTGTAAACGATGGAAGAAAGCACATTCTCACATTTTATGATACTGGTGTTAGTTATCGGGCTTGCTGGATTCATGTATCTGATGGAGAGGGTAAATAAAGTATTCATGAAGGATGAACAGTGATGGATAGACAGCAGCGTGACAAAGAAGAAAAAGCAAACATCATCAAAATGATACGAGATTTACGAGCTAGAGGAATACATAACAGCGCAGATAAGGTTGAGGAAACATACAAGTATATAACTCTAGATAAAAATAGCTAAGCCCTAGATTAGGGTCTAGGGCTTAGCGGACAGGGTACAGCTATTGAAAAAAAGAAAAATAGACCTGCTGGAGGTTTACCAGCAAATATAACTATACCATTGCATCCTTATAAAAACTTGAATAGATTTGTCCTGAAAATAGACAAATCCTGATGTATGGAGGTCATTAAGACGTTATAAAACAACTCTAGGTAAAGAAGAAGAGGCCCTAGTTTGGGTCTAAGGGCCTACAGGATATTTAAGTAGGAAAACTACCTAAGGAGTAACTACGAGTTACAAGTATAACTATACCATTGAATCTCTATAAAAACATAAATAGATTTGTCTTGAAAATAGACAAAAACTGATTCGTGGAAGTTATCGAGACAGTATATAACACCAGCTGAACGGGACTAAGCCCTAGCTGGGGGCTAGGGCTTAGTAAGTAAGTGCCAATACAAAAACTGCTAGAGGTTTACCAGCAGTTATAACTATACCATTGCATCCTTATAAAAACATGAATAAATTTGTCCTGAAAACAGACAAATTTATTCATGTGTGGAGGTTGTTAAGAATCACTCTAGCTAAACGACACAAAGCCCTAGATTAGAACTAGGGCTTTGGTAAAAGGAACTAATGAAAAAAATAAACAAGAAAATAAACAAGAAAATAAACAAGAAATTTAATAGGGATTTTGCTTCAGTTACAACTATACCATGTCATTTTTATAAAGATGTGAACGAATGTGTCTCTGGAATAGACAAATTCAGATATTAAGATTTCATCTAGCTAAATAGGACAAGCCTTAACTTGTTGGAATATTCAGTAATCTAATAGTATCCCCCACCTAGTAAATGGGTTCCTGGATATTCCGATGCGTGAAAGCATCAAAATAAAATAAAAGGTTCTGGTGCAAAAACTTCAAACTAATTGAAAGTCATCCTACAAACTTGGAAATACTGATAGAATTACTTTAAAAAGGGTGCGTGGTTCATATGAAAAGGGAAAATGTGTTTAAGTGGAAACATTATCAACCAGATGTTATCTTGTTAACTGTACGTTGGTACCTGCGGTACAATCTAAGTTTTCGCGATTTAGTGGAAATGATGGAAGAACGAGGATTATCTTTGGCCCACACGACGATTATGCGCTGGGTTCATCAATATGGACCAGAGTTAAATAAGAGAATTCGAAGACATTTGAAACAAACAAATGATTCCTGGAAGGTGGATGAAACTTACATTAAAATCAAGAGAAAAGATATGTACTTGTACCGGGCAGTAGATTCCGAAGGAAATACAATTGATTTTTAACTCAGTAAAAAAAGAGATACCAAGGCTGCCAAAACTTTCTTTCAGAAAGCCTTGGCTACTTGTCATGGGACGATTCCCCGTGTGATTAACGTAGATGGAGATAAAGCCTATCCTCCTGCAATCCGAGAGTTAAAACAAGAAAACAGCTTACCATCAAGTATCCTACTACGGATCAAAAAATACTTGAATAATATGATTGAACAAGATCATCGATTTATCAAAAAACGTATTTGGAATATGTTAGGCTTACAATCTTTTCGTACAGCAAAAAAAATGATTGCTGGATTAGAGGCTATGTATATGATCAAAAAAGAGCAAATAAATTTACAGAATTAGTCTGTCCAAAATCAAAATATCTTTATCAACCACCTGTTTGGATTAACGATGTAATCAAGGAATCCGTTAGGAAACTATGCTTCTTTTTTCACTTATGATCTTTTTGCACCAGAACCGGACTTATATATATATCGAACTTTGCAAGAGAGCCCTGCAAATAATAGCGGATGAAGATATGAAAAAGTGGAATTTGAGAAAAATACAAAAAAACGACCTATTATTTCCCTTTGTAAGATAAAGAATAAATCTTCGGAATGGTTTTGTATGCAGAGGGGATAAAACTTGTTATACAAAGTAAATAGACCGTAAAAAGGAATTGACGTGATTTGTGAGATAAAAACGGTAGGAAAAGTGCTATAAGAAATCTTTTTAGCAGTATACTGAAGTATAATATAATTTCACGTACTATATTAATTAACAAAAATAAAATTCTTCAACAAATCATTAGGGGTTGCTTCTTTTATTTGCCCTTCGATACAATGGATATATAGAATATAAAATAGAAAGGTGACTCTATCAATGAATCAGCCTTTAGTGAATTTACGAGTCGATTTTGCATTTAAGCAATTATTTGGTGTACAAGGACAAGAAGAATTATTAATTTCTTTTTTAAATGCAATCTTGCATGATTCTTTATCTACACCGATTGTGTCACTGAAAATTGAAGATCCGCATTTGCATAAAGAATATGAGGAAGATAAATTATCCATACTAGATATACTGGCAACACTGCATGACGGAACAAAGGTCAACATCGAAATCCAACTAAGAAATACACAAGAGATTATAAAACGTTCCCTTTACTATTGGAGTAAACTCTACACGTCTCAGCTGGAAAAAGGAATGTCATATCGCTCGCTCCGAAAAACGATTGCCATTAACTTATTAGATTTTCATCTCTTTCCTGATTATGAAGAGATGCATACAATTGGACAGTTTTGGAGTAAACAGCAGAAACAAGTCTTGCTGGATGATTTGGAAATTCATTTTATTGAGATTCCAAAATTACTTCAGCAATGGAGAGAAGAAAAAATTAATCCGTGGGAAAATGAATTTGCTCGTTGGTTACTCTTGTTACCAGCACATGAAGATGAACATTTAACCCACACGTTGGAGGATATCGCCATGAAACAAGACCCCATGTTACAAAAAGCGATCCACAAATGGGAGAATATGAGTCAGAGTAGTTCCTTCCGATTAGCATATGAAGCACGGGAAAAAGTCTTATTTGATGAACAAGCCAAATTAGCACATGCCCGTGAAGTGGGTATAGAAGAAGGTATGGAAAAAGGACGGAAAGTTGGGAAAGAAGAAGGGCTTCAGGAGGGGATGGAAAAAGGAAAAGTCCAACTTATCCGTGGGATGCACAAAAACGGAATGGATATTGAAGATATTGCAAAGTTTACGAGTATGGATATGTTGGAAGTACGTCGTATTTTAGGAACATAAGGGAACGAACTATTTATATAAATAGTTCGTTCTTTTTTATTGGTTCTGGTGCAAAAATATATATAAGTGAATAAGAATCCTAGTTTCCTAATGGGTGCTCTGATTAAGGGGGTTGCAAAACTAAAATAAATATACAATGTTATGAATCAAAAAAATTGAACATGTAATAGGTAGTCATTTTAGCAATATTAGCGTGACTGTATGAAAAAGTGTCTATAACAATGGACTTTTTTGAAATGTTCATTTTTGTGTTTGCATGGTATAGTGAAATCTCCCAAAAAGGGAATTTTTCCGAAAAAGACTAGGAATTTGTAAAAAAAAGGGAAACAAGAGAAGTACATGATGAAAACGAGGAGGGACATATTCAGTTGGCTGTAGATATTAAAAAATGTACCTGGAAAAACTTACGAAGACTTCAAAGGATTATGTATGAAACATTTTATGAGACATTTAAGCATCAAAACTCATTGACACAGATGAATGCTCATTTGGATAAAACATGTAACTTACAACAATTAGGTAAGGAAGTATCGAATGATACTTCGCCATTCTTTTTGGTTACGTATCAACACGAACTCGTTGGATATGTAAAGGTAAATACACATGATACTCGTTCTGAAAAAACGAATAATGAATCACTTGAAATTGAAAGATTGTATATAAAGAAGCGATTTCAAAAGTATGATCTTGGTAGACATCTTCTAAATAAAGCGATAGAAATTGCGATAGAACATAGGAAAAAGAAAGTCAGAATAGGCGTATGGGAACAGAATAAAAATGCAATTGCTTTTTATAAGAAAATGAAGTTTGTTCAAACTGGATCCCGCTCTTTTCACATAGAGGATGAAGAACACAGGGAATTGATACTGACATTGTATGATGTGCGTGCTTCTTTCTGTAGATCGTTTTCTGACAGCATATTCCTTCCTCAAAAGCGTGTGAATGGCGCTATTTCAACGGTATGTCAGTAGGCGTAGCCTTACATTTTTTGTATACTGTAGATATCCTATAAAAAAGTGAGGGGAAAGTATCATTCTACAGAAATATAAGGGATATAGTATCGTTTCAGGACCGGTTATTACAAGATAAAAAGGATCAAACAGTTACTACGCACCTACTACCTTTAAATAAAAATCTTAGAATTACCATATAATTAATACGTATTATTTTTATGAATCTCTTTAAGGAGGTACTATTTGATGAGATCAAGCGATTATGAACGTTTTTCAGAAGTATTAAAGGCACTGGCTCATCCTGTGCGTTTAGAAATTATTCATCAATTACTGAAGAAAGAGTCCTTAAATGTTTCTCAATTACAACAGCACCTTGATATACCACAATCCACCGTATCTCAGCAGCTAGGTAAGTTAAAACTACTTAAAGTCGTCACCTCTAGTCGAAAAGGATTAGAAGTATTTTACCGCGTAGAGGATGAACAAGCGAAGCAAATAATGAAGATACTGGACTTATAAGTGTATTTATATCCAGAAGATTGGCTATGATGGTGCTTCAGCAAAAAAAGAATGCTCCTTCAAATAACAAAAAGGCATTCTTTATTTGTATAGACGATTCATTCTCCAGTATTCAATTTCATTTTAACTGAGGCTCTACCCATTTCTGGTAGATGTCCTTTAAATCCGATTCTGAAAGGTTTCGTTTTTGTGCAGCTATTTGAATTAACTCAATTTCGTGATACATAGCTTCAGAAAGAACGCCTGTTTGTATGTTCTTGTTAATTTCCATGAAAAAACCCGCTAAAAGATTGTCTGGCAATTGATCGTATAACGACAAAACAATTCCTCCCTTTACAAGCCATTTATCTATAAAGTCTTCTTGTAAAAAAATCTTGTCATACAAAGTTTTTTCTTCTTTTTCGGAACATATAGCACAAATATTACTGTAGTAAGCTTTCAAAGGTAACAAATTGTTCTAGTTGTTCTAATATCTCTTGAATTTCATTCTTATGAAAGGATGCACAACGCCCTATTACCTGAAAGACTTGCCCATTTACATAGTGGGGTTCTAAATATGTAATCACGAATATATCCAAATTACTAACAGGAAAACAATAAAAAATAACTTTCTTACCCGTCCATGCTAATGGATAAATTGTTTTTAATTTTCTTCTTGGCCTCACCATATCAAAAAAAGAAAATTGTACGTTTAGACACAATTTGGACAAATTTAAACTGATACACTGTACGTTAAGCGCAAAGTTTGTTATCAAAAAACTAGCCTTTTGAAAAAAGATCCCAATATTTAGGGATCTTTTTTAGTGAGTTAGTCTTAGATAAAGAAATTGTACTTCTTGATCTGTTACAGATAAACTAATTGATGTCTGCACTACAGCATTTATTGATATTATTAATAGAACAAACATGAATATCAAAAACCATTTTGGAATATCATTTTTCTTTTTTACGAAAGATATTAAGAGAATTAAAAGTAATATAACCAAATATGCTATTGATACATACAATTCAAAATTTTGTTGGCTTAATTTGTTAACGGCATTTCGAAAATCTTCTAAATTCAACTCATGTTCCTTATTTTCCTTTATTATTGAATTAGAACTTTTATAACCAATTTTCCACGTATAATTGTTGTTTTCTTTATCTACAATATAATAATAATTACGCACTTCTTTTTTTGTAATAATTTCTCCATTTGCAAAAGTTTTTGAACTAGGAGCCAATATCCCTATAAGGCATAGCACAATAATTAATTTACTCTTCATATTTTAGTCTCCGACATTTAATGTATTTTCATATTCTTTTATTACTTTGTAAAAAGTATTTTTCTTCAAGTCTAATACCCCCATGAATTGAACCCCAGTAATTTCTCTATTTTTCCACTTCGGATAAGTTTCTTCTATTAGAAGTAATTGCTTTGAGCTTAATGTTAAAAGGTTCAACTGAGGACGTCCTAAATGCTTCCCTTGTGATTTAGCTATCGCAATCCCTTCCGCTTGTCTCTGATGAATCTTTTTACGCTCTTGATCTGCAACATAAGATAGCAAAGATAAAAACTGATCTTCCATTAACCGTCCCATGTCACCCATCTCTCGAAACTTCCGACTATCAAACAATGTTTCATTTTCTAAAACGACAATATCAGCTTGTAATTCTCTTGTTATGTATTTCCATTCTGCAATTACTTCATCATAATTGCGCCCCATACGATCTAAGGCATCTATGTAAACTATATCACCTGTACTTAATATTTTTCGTAATAATTGATACTGAGGGCGATCAAAATGTCGTCCACTTACTTTATCGACAAAAATACGCCGAGCTTCCACTCCTCGTTCCATCATCTTATGTAATTGACGTTGTTCATTTTGATCTTTTGTACTTACACGTATATATCCATAAATATTTGCCATGCTTGGTATTCCCCTTACATTTGTTATCACAATTATACCAAATTCGTTTGTAAAGGTATTAGCTGAAAATAAACGTTTATAAAATAATTTCAGTCACCTTTGTAAACCTGATATTCCAATATTTTATAGGTTTCTTTAAGTGTTTACAAAATAGGGTTATAGTTTAAGCAGGTATGAATAAGTGCTGTAATTCATTGTACGTCGAAAAAACGAAGTTTGATTGTTGCAAACTTCGTTTTTGTTTATATAAGGCATGAATGGTTTCGATTCCTTTGATGATACGAGAAGCATGAAGAAGATTTTGAAATCCTGTGGATTTGGCAAAACACCATTTTCCTTTAACTTTGATATAAGTCTCATCCAAATGCCAAGCATGGAGTGCTGATTTGTTTTTCTTCTTCCAAATTTGATAGATCAGATTGCCCTGTTCATGCACCCAACGCATGATAGTTGTTGGATGGACGGAAACACCACGTTCTTTCAAGATTTCAGATACATCACGATAGCTTAAAGAAAAACGACAGTAATAGCCAACGGCTACTATAATAATGTCTTTCTTGAATTGTTTTCCTTTAAAATATCTCATGTATCATTCTCCTCAGCATATTTTCTCTACAGTTTAGCTTCATTTAAAAAACTTTGCAACAGAACCATTATTCGGATACATTTTGCTGTACACATTGATTACACAAAATTTCACTCGCATTCTTTACTAACACTTTATCCAACACCCCAACGGGCATTCTTGATCTAGTTGGTAGCTTCAAACGAATAATTAACTCTTCTCCTTCCTCAATTTCTTTACAACAACTATGGCAAACTAATTTTTTTTCTTTAAAAACTATCATTTGATTTGTACAAATGGTGTAGCACCACCACTTACTTGTGGCAATTTACCATCCCACTTTTCAATTTTCTTAATCTCTACTATCTCAGGAGAAAGGGATTGTTTTAAGATTTCGTTTGCTTGTGCTTTTCCTTTTGCCTCTTCTATATCCCGCTCCGCAGCAACAATAGCTTGTTTTTTCTCGATTTCTAGCTTTTCTAATTGTTGTTGTGCATCCACAACACCTTGTATTGCTTTCGCTGTATTTTCATCTGGCTTTGGTGCTTCTAGTGTAACTGAATCAACCATAAATCCAGTATCATCTACAATTCCCCGAAATTCTTTTTCGATTGCTGCATTTATTTCTCCTTGATGTTGAAATACTTCTAGAACGGAGTATGTTGAAAATACATTAAGTGTTGCCTTTTTGATACGGGTTTGTAACCAGCCGTTCTCAATCACATCAGGGGATTGCCCTTTAAATTTGTTATATATTTTCGGTAGCTTTTCTACATCATTTGCATAGTCATAAGATAAACTAACTGCTAGTGGTTTACCATCTTTTGTTTGTACATTGAAATTTTTTACTCGTACCGTTTCCGTAGAAACTGGATATTCTGTTACACGTTTAAATGGCGAAACAAGATGCCAACCTTGTCCTAATGTTTCTTTTTCAACACCAGTGCTTCTATTATAAACTACACCAGCGTGTCCTTGCTCAATTACTTTTACACTCATTGCTGTTAATACGACAACTATTACAAGCCCTATTCCTACTATAATCGCACCCATTTTCTTTTTCACTTGTTGTCTTCCTCCTTGAAGATATTTTTTATTTGTAAGGCAACATTACCTATCAATTCGAAAACTCCTAGCCTTTCAGCTACGAACCAAACGAGCGATAAAATCATAATCACTAATGCCACGCCAACTGCCAATGAAAACATAAGGTGTCTCCTTTCGTATGACAACTCATTCTTATCCCTTTTGATTACATAGGTACATCAGGTAAAAAACTTGTGATTAACATCATAATTGCGGTTAAAAATACTACTTTAATAATAAATAAAATAATAATTGGAATAGCTGCTTTTCCTTTACTTAATCCTGCTGTAATTTGTAAACCTAACCAAACTAAAACCAAATTCCATATGTAAAATACTTCAATTGCATTAGCGATTCCGTATGCAAATGTACCTTCAGAAAATATTGCACCTAAACCTGTATATTGAGTTGAGCCACCACCCACTAAGAAACTTATCCCTATATTTATAAGTCCACCGATAATAAAAATAATATTTGCATATACAACCATATTTAATAATGTTTTATACGTCGTATCATTTCCGAAAAATACCATAAAGACTTTGTAAACTCCTGCGATAAATAGGACTCCAATCATAGCCCCAATAAAATTAGAAACGATTCCAGAAATGATTTCTCCTGTGAGGGTACTCTGTCCAGCAGCTTCTCCCCATTTTTCTCGCATTTGGACCACCTCAGGTGATGTATACATCAAGTACGCACTAAAACCACCTAAAAGTCCTTGTAATATTGCTACTAAAAAGAATATACCCCAAATTTTTTCTTTTGTTTTGATTCTTTCAAATTGTAGACCAGGAGAAGTAAACATTCCTAATAATGACGGTTTTTTCTCCCATTCTTCCACGTTTACATTTGATTGCATGACATAACCTCCCAATTCCATTCCAATAAAATTATGTATAAAACATTCCCATGTGTAATTTAGAATTTATATCCTAATATAAACACAAGGTTTCTATTAAGTTCTAAAGACAGGTTCAAATGAACTTGTTTTTAGAACTTAATATGAATATACACTGAATTTACTAAAAAATCAATATGGAATTTTAACTGATATAAACTAATCTTTCTATTGTCAGTTATCCCGTTCGCAAAGGTAGACGTATATGTACAAATGACAAAAATCATTGTACAAAACAAATAGACCATTAAAAGAAAATAAAGAGATTTTTGAAATGAAAACAGAAAAAATCCTTTTCTAGAATTCTAATTGACAATAATTTTACGTACTTGATTTATTAACCAAATAAAATCCAAAAAACACTACTATCTCCACCACAATCCTTAAAATTATATTAAATCTATCTGCAGTTGGCCTGATTATTTATCTGTTAAGAAACTTTGCGACAGAACCTCAAGTACTACTCCCCTCACCTCATTTTTTTCTACTATCTAGCCTCACTCAAAATGTTGTAAAAAATCCCCTTTTGGTTACAAATACAAATTAAGGAGTAAAATTTAGAAAATAGAACAAAAATATAAAAAGGAGGGAATTACTTTGAAAAAAACAGGTATGATTCGAAGAATAGATGAACTAGGAAGAATAATATTACCAAAAGAACTACGAAGAACATTAGCGTTCGCACCGAATTCCAGTTTAGAAATGTTTGTGCTAGATGGGAATATACATGTACAGAAGCAAGAAAGAACTTGTTTTGTAACAGGTAGAAAATCGGAAGATTACAAAGAACTCTATGATGGGCGATTGATCTTAAGTCCAGAGGGAGCGAAAGATCTTTTGCAAACTTTACAGAAGTGGATATGAAGCTTGATAGTTTCTGTTGGAAATTTTCACTTGATGAACAAGTAAGATAGGCATAAAGGAGGAATCTAATAATTAATTTTCGGACCATTATATTTATTTTGTACTTTATTTATATGTGCTTTTTTTTCTCTTATTTCTTTTATAAAATACCTTGATTATGGTTATTTTGTAGTTTTTATATAACAAAGAAAAAATATTATCCAAAAATGAAAACTAGTTTGTTGGATAGAGCTAAATCAAAAATTCTATCAAAATTTGTATCAAGACACCTCATTTTTCCTTCTGTTAAAGAGGTCTTTCAAGAAATATATGCCTTTGTAACAGAAGGGTATGCAAAAATTGTTAGTATTCATTCGAACTGAGGAGGGAATATGGCAAAGAAAAGACGAAAGGTGTTCAGAGAAATATGAAAAAATTTCTAGAGAAAATAAGGGGAAGTCATGTCTATTCGTTTGGGAAAGATCTATATGACAGAACGATGCGAGATGACGTAGCAGGTTTAGCGGCACAACTTGCTTATTGCTTCTTACTTGCTATTTTTCCTGGACTCGTTTTTTTAATTTCCCTTGTTAGTTTTTTTGAAATTTTTGGATTTCCTTCTGTTAATAAAGAAAATGTGCTCAATTTATTAATCAATTATGTGCCAAAAGATGCCATAAACTTGATTAAAGTGAATCTAGATGAAATTCTAAATAAACAGGATGGTGGTTTACTATCACTTAGTTTATTATCAATGTTATGGGTGGCTTCAAATGGTATACATACGATTATGAATGCCTTTAATCGCGCTTATAACGTAAAAGAGGCTCGTTCCTTTGTTGCAACAAGGGCGTTATCTATTGTGTTTACACTGGCAATGATTTTCATGATTGTTTTTGCTTTAACGGTTCTTGTATTTGGAGATGAGCTTTTTAAGATAATTAGTTCATCAGGAAATTTTTCTTTCGTATGGGGTATTTTACAGTTAACAGCCAGTTTCTTAATTTTGTTTTCACTATTTAGCTTTTTATATACCTTTGCACCTAATCAAAAGTTAAACAGAAAAGAAATTATATCAGGAGGCTTATTTGCAACAATCGGGTGGATATTGGTATCGTACTCTTTTGCCTATTATGTAGATAATTTCACAAATTATGCGAATACATATGGGAGTCTGGGTGGTATTATCATTCTAATGTTATGGTTCTATTTAACTGCTTGGTTCATCTTAATTGGCGGGGAAATTAATGCGTTACAAAATTTTTATCGAACAAGTGGCAATAATTCTAGTTCTATTGCAAATAGTAAAAAAAACTCGAAAGGTTCTGTTGCAAAGTTGAATAAAGAATAGAGAAATCCAGATAAAAGTTTTTTATTTTATGTAATTGTTAACAAATTTTTCAACGTATAAAGCATGAACAGTTTCAATGCGGTTCTGGTGCAAAGTTTGAGTGTACTTAAATTACTCTTATGAAAAAAAGTATATTGCTCTGTTATATGAACGAATTTAATAAGAAATATTTGTTAAAGAAACCTTTTGTTAAGGAAAGGTTTCTTTTCATTTGTAAAAGCATTTCTAATGCTCTAATAAAGAATAAATTTAACAGTCCCAAAAGGTAGACGTTTATGTATATATGACAAAATAATTATTTGCATTTTTTTCTTGTATACTAATTTTTGTAGTTCTTTGTAGGCAAAAAAATGAATTCTTATAACGCCACTTTCGAGAAAGCGTAAGCGATTGAAGAACTCCGAAAACCCACTCCTTTAGGGTGGGATGTGGAGCGGAAATTGAAACTTGTAACTTTCAAAGCCCACTGCTTTAGCTGTAGGTATTTACATAAACGAAGCCGAAATCTGATC
>NZ_ALBR01000107.1:0-11206 GCF_002081505.1 Bacillus sp. CDB3
TCTCAGATTTCGGCTTTTCGACATATGATGAATTACAGGGTATATTCAAAATCGCATAAAATGTAAAAACTTTCATAGGAGTAATTTAAGCATACCCCCAACTTTGCACCAGAACCCTTTTTTATAACATATCACTTATTTATACCAGAACCTTTATTAAATCTTGATAATTTTCCATATGTGAAAATCCGCCAAATTTTTTCAAGAGGTCCTTGCTGAAATTTTTGCACCCAAACAAAACTAAAGATACTTAGTATAGTAAACACGATACAGACGAGTATCCAACTTTGTACAAGTGTATATCCATTTGTCCAACCTAGTAAAGAAACACAGAGTTTAATAAGCAATAAATGTCCTACATAGGCGGTTAACGATATCCGTCCTACGTAACTAAGTGGCTGAAAAATATACATAAAATAATTCTTATTATATAGAATAAGTATGGAGGATACATAAAAAATTGATAAGGGATAAGACGCCACTATACCTATTCCTCGGAAAATTATATTAGATGCTACATTGGGACTTGGACTTATATAAGCAACCCACAGTCCTCCTAAAATCAATGGTAAACTGAGGAAAAATGAAATTTTATGAATTTGTTTAATTATGCTCATTTTTTGTGATAATTGCTGAAAAAGGTTGATTTTACCTACATATAGTCCTAGGAAAAACATGCTAATAATTAACAAATTATAATTAATCATATACTTGATTGCAAAGATACCAAGACTTTTAGTCGATACCATAGTTGCAATCATGAATATCATACTACATGACGCGAGTATACCAGCAATACTTAGAATTATTCTAGGCTTTAGTTTAAAGAAAGGCAACAAGATAAACCCTAATAAACTATAGGTTATTAAAATAGGGGTTACCGGAGAACCCATTAGTATCGGTATCATCCCTATAGGAAGCAAAGTAATCAACCGTCTTGAAAAAAGCTTCTTACTTTGCAATCCACGTTGTTGTGTGCGTGAAAAAAACACCTGAGATCCAATACCAAATAAAAATGAATAAATGGAAACAAACTTCAGGTTAATAAATAAATCATTAAAAACGAGCAAATAAAAATCCGTAGAATACTTTAAAAATGGGGGGTCTTTTGACAACATAGGAGCATGTGCAATCAACACCCCAAGTAAAGCAAAACCACGAATAATATCAAGGGACATCATACGTGTAGAAATATTTTTGGTAGTATTCATATTTTTGTTTTCCTTCCCCAATGTTTAGGTTCCAAACGGGGGTCTATAATTTTCATATTCAAACAATAATAATTTAGTTTTATATTTCTGTTGGACCTATGATAACAAACTTTATCTGGATAGTTGAGCCAATGATAATGGAAGCTACCTACTTTAGTAGATATATTGTTTACTCTTATGGATACGATTTAGTTATATTATTTGTTTTTAATAAAATTGCCATGATGTATCACCTTTTCTTTCTTGTATTATTCACTCATTTTTGGTCTTTTAAACTGAAAAATTGCATATTATGGGTATTAATACCAAAATAATATTTCAAATTTGGAAAAAAATAATAAAGAATATGTTATCTACAGCACAACATACTTAGGAGTTGAAAACAAATAAAAAAATCAGTTATCATAATGGGTATTATCCTATTCGCAAGTATTTATGTTTGGAATATTACTCACATCAAGCAGAATTTGAATCTGTTTGATATGAGTTTTGAATCAATAAACATAAAACAGTTACCTTTACTTATTTTAGGACATTGTCTGCCAAACAAAAAAAGTTTCGTTACAAAGATTTCTAAACTCAGCTAAACTTTAGAAAAAATGAGATGAGGAGAATGGTTGGTTCTAGTGCAACAAAATCATAAATGAAAAAAGAAGCCTAGTTTCCTAACGAATTCTTTGATTATGTCGTTAATCTAAATAGTTGGTTGATAAAGATATTCTGATTTTGGACAGACTGATCCTTTAAATGCATTTGCTCTTTTTTGATCATATACATGGCCTCTAATCCAGCAATCATTTTTTTCTCTGTACGAAAAGATTGTAACCTTAAAAGCACCTAATCATTTGTAGGTGCTCTATTTTTGTTTAGTATGAAGTTTTTCACAAAACGGTTCTGGTGCAAAAACTTCAAAATAACTGAAAGTCATCTTATAAATTTGGAAATACTGAAAGAATTACTTTAAAAAAGGTGTGTGGTTAATATGAAAAGGGTAAATGTTTTTAAGTGGAAACATTATCAGCCAGATATTATCTTATTAACTGTACGTTGGTACCTGCGGTACAACCTAAGCTTTCGCGATTTAGTGGAAATGATGGAAGAACGAGGATTATCTTTGGCCCACACGACTATTATGCGATGGGTTCATCAATATGGACCAGAGTTGAATAAGAGAATTCGAAGACATTTGAAACAAACGAATGATTCTTGGAAGGTGGATGAAACCTACATTAAAATCAAAAGAAAAGATATGTACCTGTATCGGGCAGTAGATTCCGAAGGAAATACGATTGATTTTTACCTCAGTAAAAAAAGAGATACCAAGGCTGCCAAAACTTTCTTTCAGAAAGCCCTACTACTTGTCATGGGACGATTCCTCGTGTGATTAACGTAGATGGAGATAAAGCCTATCCTCCTGCAATCCGAGAGTTAAAACAAGAAAACAGCTTACCATCAAGTATCTTACTACGGGTCAAGAAATACTTGAATAATATGATTGAACAAGATCATCGATTTATCAAAAAACGTATTTGGAATATGTTAGGGTTACAATCTTTTCGTACAGCGAAAAAAATGATTGCTGGATTAGAGGCCATGTATATGATCAAAAAAGAGCAAATACATTTACAGGATCAGTCTGTCCAAAACCAGAATATCTTTATCCACCAACTGTTTGGATTAACGATATAATCAAAGAATCCGTTAGGAAACTAGGCTTCTTTTTTCATTTAGGGTCTTTTTGCACCAGAACGATTTTATTGATGGAAAGAAAAGTACAAACCGTTCAAAAGGAAAGAACTAGAAATACAGTATCATTTCAGGACCGGTTAATACAAGAAGCGATGCAAAAGAAAAAGATTGTTACGCTCATTTTGTTGAAAGGATTTCAAATCAAGGGAACGATAAAAGGGTATGATGCTTTTTCTATTTTGATAGAATCTGAGGGAAAGCAACAACTTCTCTATAAACACGTCATTTCAACTGTTCGTTTATAAACAAAGAAGCGTGAATTCATAAGCCTTCATGCTAAGGAGTGACTATTTTATGATATATGCCGTTCACATGAAATCAAGCGATTATGAACGTTTTTCAGAAGTATAAAAGGCACTGGCTCATCCTGTGCGTTTAGAAATTATTCATCAATTACTGAAGAAAGAGTCCTTAAATGTTTCTCAATTACAACAGCACCTTGATATACCACAATCCACCGTATCTGGGGTACGGCAAAGATTCCTTCTTTTTGGAGCCACTCATAAAAATAACACAAGAGGCAAAACGATATTTATCGTCTTATTCTCTTATCTTTCCGTTAATTCACTGGTCCAACTGAAATACGGGTATGGCTGAGATAAGTTCAAAAAAATAGAAAGACCCCATTCAAAAAATCTTATCATGAATGAGGTCTTTCTATTAAAATAGTGTTTAATTTCCACCTTAAAAATGCTGTACATTCATTGGCTTTCAAATTAACTCTGTTGTATTAAACCCACAATTTAAACCTTTTTAACAAATTCAGATTTTAATTTCATAGCTCCAAAACCGTCAATTTTACAATCAATATCATGGTCTCCATCTACTAAACGGATACTTTTTACTTTTGTACCGATTTTCACAACCGATGAAGTTCCTTTTACTTTAAGGTCTTTAATGACTGTTACAGAATCACCATCATTTAAAATATTTCCGTTTGCATCTTTAGTAACTTTTGTATCTTCGCTATTTCCAGCTTCTGAGTCTGAAGTCCACTCATGAGCACATTCTGGGCAAATAAAAAGATTTCCATCTTCGTAAGTGTATTCGGAATTACATTTTGGGCAGTTTGGTAAATTAGACATATTTCAATTTCCTCCACTCGTTATCATTTATTCTAATATATAAGCATTTTTAAAATTTAAGAAGCTTTTCTAATCTGTGTCTCAATCATCTATTTTTATCGCAGATCATTCAGTTTCTTAATGATCGTGTTTGGTGTCGCCCATTCATCACGGTCGAAGTCAGAAATAGACACTTCAATGTTTAAACGTTCTTGAAATTCTACTAATAAAGATACTGTACCAAAAGAATCTAGAATCCCTTCTTCAAATAATTGCACATCTGGGTTATCTTTTACGATATCATTTTCACATACTTCTTCTAAAACATTTAATACTTGATCTTTAAATTCAGACATTATTTATGCTCCCCTATACCCATGATTTATCATTAATTTTTTCATAGTTTTCTATTTTTTAACACACCATTTAAAAGAATCTGTCCCATCATCATTACACAGCTATCCCTAGCTTTTGTGTAATAGTTATTCAGGTTTAACAAATAATCGTTCCCTGGAACATATGTGATTACAAACCCTTTATTCTTTTCTTTAGGAAAGGGAATGTATATATTTTTAACATCTGGCTGTATAGCTGGAATGTCTTTCGAAAACAAACCATTTAAATTCGTTAAAAACGTCTTTCCATCAGAGATAGGTTGTATTTCCTTAGCCATATTAATACCATCTTTGTTTTTACTTGAATCTATTCCACATACAATTACACCACCAGAAACACAAGAAAAAAATGACACATTTTTTTCATAATTCTCTTTATCATCTTTTGAAAGGAAACCGTTTGTACAATCCGTTTTGTGCTGAAATGTTAGGAAAATATTCTCTTCCTGCTGTTTGAGGACCATTTGTTGGATGTATGAAAAACCTTCTTGTTCAAACTTTGTAAAAATCTTCTCCGCATTTTCCACAGTAAACTTTCTCCTTCTCTATTTTTTAATAAAACGATTAAAAGAGTGGATCAAATCAAACAAACTTGGTGTGTGAAGTGAATTTTTTAAAAATCTAATGTATTTGCTTTATTCTTTGTTGTATTCCCTTCTTGGGATTGCTGAGAAAGCTCGGTACATTCATGAAAAGCGAAATGCTTACACCCTATACATTTTTTGTATTTAAATGTCCCAAAGCATAGTTAATAGCTTCACCGGTATGATCAAAAAAGTTTTCTTCCCCAATCTCCGCGTATAATCCATTCTTATCTAGAGTTGTCTTTAACTCGGATTGAATTCCTGAAATGAGAAGTATGCCACCTTGCTTTTTAAAATGCTGAACAATATTCCTAAAGTAAGACTCTCCTGTTGTATCAATAAAAGGAACTTTTCCCATACGTAAAATTAAAACTCTGGGTTTATAATGAATGGTCGCTAAAATATTTTGTTCAAATGTTTGGGCAGCCCCAAAGAATAACGGACCTTCTATTGTGTAAATACTAATTTGTGGACAATCATGCGATTTATTTACCACATGTGGTAACAATTTTTCATTCTTTTTTGTATGATCAGGAAGTACTTTCGATATGACAAGCATATTACTCATACGTTTTGTAAACAAAATAATAGGCCTCACGATACCATTTCGGGAAAATTGTACGTTTAGACACAATTTAGACAAAACTATCTATTTCCTTACTTTTAAGGAAATAGATAGTTTTTTTATTTATATATATCAGTTGAAGATTTTTTGTTACCGATACTTTGATTGAAAAAATAATAATCATTAACGGCTTACAACATTGTAAGGTAGATGTAAGAATAATCAATATCTTTATTCAAGTATGATAGCTAAACTAACAATATATGAATCCACCTGAGATTATATTACACATGGGAGGTAACTTTATGACTAAAACTGTATTACATGTAACTAAAGTAAAAAAGGTATATGGTAAAAAAGGAGAAAATCAATCCCAAGCTTTAAAAGACGTATCTTTTTCCATGGAAGAAGGAGAATTTGTTGGAATCATGGGCCCTTCAGGTTCAGGGAAAACAACATTATTAAATGTAATTTCTACTTTAGATCAAGCAACAGAAGGTATCATTACCATCGCTGGGACAGATATCACAAAGATGAAAGCGAATGAACTTTCTGACTTTCGGTCTCAAAAATTAGGATTTATCTTTCAAGATTTCAACTTGCTTGAAAATTTATCAATTTATGAAAACATTGCATTGCCACTCTCTCTTCAAGGTAGATCCTCTCGTGAAATTAAGACTAAAGTACAAGATGTAACGGATATGTTAGGAATTAATGCTATTCTTTTGAAATATCCTGCTGAAATTTCTGGAGGACAAAAGCAACGTACTGCGGCGGCACGTGCACTTGTGCATAATCCCGCTATGATTTTAGCGGATGAACCGACAGGAGCACTCGATTCTAAAAATGCAACAAGTCTATTAGAAGCCATGCAACAGTTAAATACAGAACAAGATGTCTCTATTATGATGGTGACACATGATCCTTATAGTGCGAGTTATTGTAGGCGGATTTTATTTATTCAAGACGGAGAGTTATATAAGCAAATTCATCGAAGTGATACCCGAGAAGTTTTCTATAAAGAAATTTTAGATGTATTAGCTACACTTGATACATCTTCAAAAGAAATGGAGATATAACATCATGTTGCTTAAACTTTCTATTTCCAGTATACGAAAAATGATGAAAGATTATATCGTGTTATTAATTGGCTTAGTCATTTCTATTTCTATTTTTTATATGTTTCAAACGTTGGCGATGAATACAGAATTTACAAAACATAATAGTATTATCGCTTCCATTGCACTGACATTTCAAATTGGATCTATTTTACTTATGTTTGTTTCTTTCTTTTATATTTTCTATGCTAATTCTTTCCTACTTTCCTTACGTCGTAAAGAATTGGGAATGTATTTGATATTAGGTGCAAAGAAAAATAAAATTAGTCTCTTACTGTTTTTTGAAACATTAGGTATGGGGTTTTTAGCAATCATTTTAGGAAGTATGTTAGGGATTCTCCTTTCAAAACTAGTGAGCTTCCTATTAATGAAACAATTAGAGATTTCTCTAGAAGGATACCAAGCTTTTTACCTACCCGCCTGGAGTAAAACCTGTTTCTTTTTTTGCATATTATTTTTCCTTACTTCTATAATCAATGCGATTCGTTTATCTTTGAAAACAGAGTTACATTTAATTCGTACAGAACAAACGATAGACCGTATGCCAACAAAAGGTCTTACTACCATGTTATTATCTATAGTGGGAATAGGCGGAATTGGGGTAGGTTATTATTTGGTTATGGGTCCTGGGATTAAAAAAGTTTCAGATATTCAAATACCACTTTTGACCATTACATTAGGAACATATCTACTATTTATGTCTCTTTTACCTGTATTAGTAAATGTATTGAAAAAAACAAGTTTAAATGAAAAATATATTAACGCTTTTACTTTTGCCCAATTACGATTTCGTGTTAACAATCTAGCAAAAATGCTAGGAACGGTCACACTGTTGATTGGACTTGGGGTTGGTGCCATGGCTGGTGGTATGTCTTTGCAACAAAATACAGAGTTAAGAGCAAATAAAACTCAAGTATATGATATTACAATTTTGAATCCAGAACATGCAGATTATGAAGCATTGAAAAACATGAAAATAACAGAAAAAAATCAATATCGTTATAAGAGTAATGATCAAGCGATTTATTATTTAAAGGATGATCTTGTTGCTCATCCACCGCTTACATTTTTGAATCAAGAAGAAAATCAGCCGCATCGTATTACAGAAAAGCTTCCAGCGGAAGCCTACAGCATGTTTAATGGCAATCGAAACAACCAAACGTACAAGACGTTACCATCAGAGTGGAGCCGAGCAATGGCGTTTGAATTTAGGATAAATATGCAAATATTTGATCAGAAACCAGTTTATATCGTAGATCAAAAGCATTATACATCCATTTCTGGGTCAGATCATGTATTTTTATTAGCTAAAGTAGATGATTTTCTAAAGTATAAAAAAGAATTGAAAGAGCTAGATACTCGCCACCAAAACCAGTTACCTACCTCTCAGAAAGAGGAGCCCTTGTTAACAAAGTATGGTATGTATGAAGCTATGCTTGCTTTCTCAAAAGGAACCGTATTTATGGGATTCTTCTTAGGTATTGCATTTTTAGCGATGATGGCAAGTTGTTTGATGTTTAAAATACTTTCTGGAGCTACCAGGGATATAGAACGTTATCACATGCTTCGTAAAATAGGTGTGCGTAAAGAATTACTGACAAAATCTATATATAAAGAGCTTGGCAGCATCTTTGTATTTCCAGCTATTTTGGGATTGATACATGTTTTAGTTGGAATGAAAGTTTTTGCATATGTAGCCATTTTTACAGATCCCTATATTAATATTTGGGTCCCAATTTCTATTTTTCTCATTATCTATACGATATATTATTGGATTACTGTGCAACTGTATAAAAGAATTGTATTTCCCAAACAACTATAATACATCCTATAGAATATGAAAAAAACAGAATCGGATTAAAAAATGGTATTAAACAACAAGAATATAATCAAATGAATATATATACGGAGGAATAAAAATATGAAAAAATATATAAGTATACTTGCATTGGTAACAATTTTGACTACTTTAATAGCTGGATGCAGACAAGTAAATGGTTTATATGAAAAAGCAACAGCATCCAACCACCAAAGAGTATAAATTAGACGCTTATAATGAGGACGGAGAAAAGGCTAAAGTTACTTTTACTGTGTCGGAAGAACTAAAGGCCCCTGTTTTTCTTCGTATTCATGTATTAAAATCAAAAGATCCTGATGAAAATCATTTCGTTAAGGATTACGAAACAGTAAAAGAAACCGAACTACCTGAGAAAGTAAAAGAGAAAATCAAAGGTAATTAAAGAATAGCGATTATTTCGTATAAAAAAGTAACCTGTCGCAATAGGTTACTTTTTTATATGGTGTACAGAAAATTGTATGTTTCTGTACACATTAATATGGAACAAAAAATTATAGGATTTCTCCTTTTTTTGTGTTCAAAAACCTTGTGGTTCTGTTGCTGAATTTAATTCATGCATTTACATAATTTTAAAACCAAACCTCGGGATGATCCTCAGCTGTATTCAGCGTATAGATATTTCGATTTTTTAAAGAAGGCCTATCTATTAGATAATGTACCGCATCTTGTCGCTATCTAAAGACATTTTGAAGATAATCATTTTGTGCTCCGTATGCTATATTATGAGTTCTGATAACATCTTTCCCTATCAAAGATGCATATGAATATTAGATCTGTATTTGTGGTTGATGGTAATAGTCAATCAGGCATAGGGAACCCGATGCTTTGTTATATAGGTGGAAATGAAATGCCCTTATCTTGCACGTCAGCGATACTAGAAATAGATTTCGTCTTTGGTAGCAAGAGTCCTATTGATGTTAGTCAGCTTGGTTTTTTAGCAGTAGGAATATCAAAAAAATTATTAAGGAAAGTGTAAAAAATGAAAAAAACTTTAATCAGTGTACTAACTTTAGCAATTATTGCAGCCTCACTTCCAGTAACAGCATTAGCTGCAGATCATTCCGATCCTGTAACAAAAAAAGGAGAAAGATTGAAATATAACACGCCATACTATTTAAAGGATAAAAATTTACCTGATAAAGGGGGAGTAATAGTTAAACCATGGTTTTTGGATGATTTTGTTCATTTCGCTGGTGTTCCAACTGATAATGGAACACCAATTATTTTTGAGAATAACAATAAAACGGATGGGTTAATCAAATCTGGTGATTGGATTAGAGTGAAATCCACTAAAGTTAATTCTCAATCACAATATTGGACCTTGGATGAGATGCTCGACTCTGTTTATTTAAATTATGATACTAGGACAGATCATAGAATTTATGGATCATCAAAAGATAATTCTATAGGAATAGGAATCCATACTATAGCTTCTGGCCACAGGGGGGCCAGGGGGGCTTATATTGAACTATCTTTTAGGGGATACAAAGGGGAAAATACCGAAAAAGCTTGGATGAGGCCGGATTTGTATCCGATATCTAGTGAAAAAGACATACAAACACCTTTTGAAGTTATTGAAGTTAGCGAATAAATAACATTAAGAAGCTATATAGGGTTCTGTTGCAAATTTCAAGGATGTTTAAATCGGTTCTGTTGCAAAGTTTGAAAAAATAGAGAGAGGGTTATAAAGTGAAGATCGGTTTTAAGCAACCGCTACTAATTTTTGTAGTTCATTACACACTGAAAAGACGGAGTCTAATTCCAGACTTCGTCTCTGTTTATATATAGCCTGAATCGTTTCAATCCCCTTTATGGTACGAGAAGCATGACGGATACTTTGGAATCCAGAAGATTTGGCAAATCGTCGTTTTACATGTCGATGATCTTGTTCAATGGGGTTATTACGATGTTTGATCGTACAGTGTTTGGTATTTGTATAATAATTGTCTTTCTTCAATTTTTTAAATGCACAAAGCAAAGCCGGGACCTTATCTGTCGTAAGAACCGATGGTTCTCCAAAAGCTTTGACGAGTCGCTTCATAAACATAGAAGCCGCTTGATGATCACGAGTTCTACGAAGTTGAATATCCAAAGTATGTCCATCTCCATCAATTGCACGATAAAGATAGCGCCACTCCCCTTTAACTTTGATGTAAGTCTCATCTAAATGCCAAACAGGGTGTGTCGTTTTGTTTTTCTTTTTCCAGATTTGATAAATCAAATTGCCATATTCATGAACCCAACGCATGATGGTCGTAGGATGAACGGATATGCCACGTTCTTTCAAGATTTCAGATACATCACGATAGCTTAAAGAAAAACGACAATAATAGCCGACGGCTACCAAGATAATGTCTCTCTCGAATTGCTTTCCTTTAAAATATCCCACATGTTATGCTCCTCATCTCATTTT
This sequence comes from Bacillus sp. CDB3, assembly GCF_002081505.1. Classification (NCBI taxonomy): domain Bacteria; kingdom Bacillati; phylum Bacillota; class Bacilli; order Caryophanales; family Bacillaceae; genus Bacillus; species Bacillus sp. CDB3. The sequence goes on from NZ_ALBR01000107.1 coordinate 10,958, forward strand.
TTCTACAGTCTAGCTCAGCTCCAAAAACTTTGCAACAGAACCAATATTTTTAATAGGTGATAGCATCTATTTAGCAAGCACTAGCACGATTTCTTCCGAAGATGAACTGGCTGTGCATATTTATAATTACATGTTTACTGTATCCCCACTTGTTTATTTTATCTTTATCGCGTTATCGATTATGTTTTTAATTACTTATCGAAAAAAAGCTTTCTAAATCAGGGTTCCACTTACTATTTATCAGTTCGC
>NZ_ALBR01000108.1:0-4333 GCF_002081505.1 Bacillus sp. CDB3
TTAAAAATCCTGTATTTTAACAACAAATTTCAACAATACATAATCAAATGTACAAAATAAAGAGACGAGATTAATCTCGTCTCTTTATTTGTAACCGATACGATACATAAGATAAGTTTTAATGGGGTTAAAACTCATTTAATACTATAACCCGCTTTTTGGGTTGTTATACCAAAGATATATCATATAAGTTTCGATAGAGTTTTTAACATGTGTTTATCAAATAAAAAATTAAATATGCCTTTATCAAAGGACAAATAAAACCTGTTTTAGATTTAAAATCATGTTAGGTTATTAAACAGGAGTTATATAGTTATAATTATTTTGATAACTAATATATTTTTGGCTAGAGTGCGGGCGAAACCCCACATACTACGTATCCTCTTTTTGAATAAGAGCTATTTTTGAACGAATAGTGTTGTGTATTACAAAATAGGATACTAGTCAAACGTACATAACAAGAATAATCATTGGTTAATAAGTAGTAACTGATAATTTGGTACGAATCATTCGTTTTTGCAAAGTCTTCGCCAAAAACAGCACTACTAATCTTCAGCAAGGCTTGACAGGATTCCCTAATTTTCACGCGCAAAAAGGCGGAGATAACTGGATTCACCAGAACCACATAAAAATACGAGCACAAGCTGTAATGCTCATCCTCGTATTTACAAAATTACTAATTTTACGTTACAATTGTTGTAGAAAACAATCGAATAAATGGAAAAGAGCTTTATTCTCTAACTTTGGTCGGTCCGAGAATAAAGCCCTTATAGAAACTACACAAGGTGTTTAGACCCTGTTGTTTTAATAAATAAAATTGTATCTTTATGATACCAAATTTGGGCAAATAGGTAAAGTGAAAATTTTCTTGTGTAGCTTCCTTTTATTCTTATAAGGAGGCTTTTTGTATGTCCGAAGCGATACAACTATCGCAAATAGAAACTTTTATTGATGAATGGCATGAATGTTATCTCTCGGAACGTAAGAAAACGGGCTACGTCATGACGCTAGATTTAAGCAATGAGAAGCATAAACAAATCTGGTATGGATTACATGACCTAGAACACCTCATCAGGAGCTCCAGATTATCCTTAGAGGATGTCTATCTATCTTTGAATGCATTTCATCACGGAAGTCGTAAAACGTCAGATTTGAAGCAAATACGCAATATAGGCGTAGATTTAGATTTTTATAAGATCGGACTTACGAAAGAACAAGTAAAAGAAGAGATACAGAGATTAGTTGCAAAAGGAGCAATCCCTTGTCCGAATTTAATGATGCATGGCCGAGGAGCACAGTTAATTTACAGTATTTCTGGAGGATCGGCACCCCAAATGGGGTACATGGCTCAATACATAACAAATAATCTGATCAAAACGTTACTGCATGTGGGAGCAGATGGAGCATGTTCGGATTTATCTCGTGTATTTCGATTGCCATATTCCATCCATAGTAAGACAGGAAAACAAATCACGGTAGATATTTGGACGAAACGAGAATATCAGCTGATGGAACTCTATGAATATGTGCCCCCAATGGAAAAAAAGCGTCCTACGAAGCGTAAAGGTATTATACAGACGTTACCAGCGCCAAAAGGAGTCATGACTCTCTATAGTTTAAATACAGCTCGTAAAGCAGATTTAGAGAAGATTGTGGAGATGCGAAAAGGTGAGATCGATCATAGACATGATATGACATACATCTATGCGTTCACAACGGCTTTAATTGTGAAACAGCAAGTAGCAACTGTGGAAATGACACTACAGCTCAATGATAGATTTACAGAGCCGCAGAAAACAAGAGAAGTAGAACGAACAGCAAAAGATGCGTACAAAGATGCGATTACATTCTTCGATGCCTATGTGAAAAATAATTGCGAGATGAAGGGGCTACCAAGAAATCTGATCAAGCCAATGAAAAATGCAACTGTACTGGACAAGCTTAATTTACACTTTACACAAGATGAAAAAGAACAACTGAGTACTTTACTAGATAAAGATGAAGTTAAGCGCAGAAACACGCTAAGGAAGCGTGTAAAACGTGGGTCTGTTACTCGAGAAGAATATGTTGCACCCAAAAAAGATAAAATAGCACAATTAAAACAAGCTATGGAATTGTATCCTAACGCATCACAACGTCAACTAGCAAGGATTATCGGAGTATCAGAATCATATGTGCGTAAATTAAAGGGACAACTATAAAAAAAGTGCGCACTGTTGTCCCTTTAAAGCTATATAATTGGACTACGTGGTTTGTGGAGGTAGCTCTTTGCTTGTTGTGTGTTTGTTTTTTTGAGAGATGTCCCTTCTTATAGGACATCTCTCTTCTGTTTTTACTCTTCTATTTTGTTATACTTTTCTTGGGAACTTTGTATTTGTTGGGGACGATAGTTTAGTTTCTATTATGTTACTTAAGGAGCGTGTATGCTATGCGCGTTATGGTTTCAACTAACAGATTTAACTTAGCAACTGCAAGACAGATTGTAGGACTTAAAAGAATGTGGTTTATTACGTTTGGAAAAGGGTTAGTTTTAACTGAAGGTATTACACAAGGGGAAGTACGGGAGTTATATTCTAAGATTTATAGTCATACAGATTCTAGACAATGTAGATAATGTTAGTATTTAATATTTTCTTCTACATTAAGGTATGTGAAATTTTATGTTAGACTATAGAGTATATCTTGCGCAGAGCACTTTGGTATAGTTGCTTTTTGTTGTGTATAAATTACCTAATAAACTTATTTGAATAGTATTTTAGGTATGGTTGAATATACCTAGTTTAATCTTTATAATAAGTTTTTTTGTTTATTTTCCAAGATGTATGAACTCGATTTATAATTAGTAAAGGAATTAACGTTGATATTTTAGTCAACATGATAATTTATTAGCATTTTAACTAGTATTAGTAGCATTGAAATAATAGTTAAACGCCCCAGATTTGATTCTGAGGTGTTTTTTTATAGTTATAGTGTTCTAAGTCATAGTGTATACTGACGAATAAAATTAACAAGTATACGTCAGTATACGCTATTGGTATGCTGCATGTTCATTCAGCATACGTTTCTCCTGTTACAGTTCTCTAATTGAAATCATTAGGACTTGATCTCTCTTCTCTAAACTCTCCTGTATATATTGCTGTTGTTTTTGTAGTTGTGTGAGGAGTTCTTTTTGAAACCTTCTCTGTTTACGAGTATGTTTTTCTAGATAAACCAACCGCTTTATAGTTCCGTTGCAAAGTTTTTCTTTGCGGGAAACCTTAGTAATTTCTCTAAACATTTTATAAAGGTTTTCGATTTGTTATCATAGAAGTATAGTTATATCAATGCTCCGCAAACTACTTTGCGGGAGCACCGTAAACTATTGGATTACGGAGGAGGTTACGGAATTATGAGTGAAACTAATCTTGAAACATATAAAATCAATCAAGTTTCGAAGATATTAGGAGTAGGGGCATCAACTCTTAGAGACTACGAAAAAGCTTTGGAAAATATCATTGTAGTTCCCAGGGATACAAATGGATATAGATTTTATACCAAAAGGGAAATAGAACTGTTTAAAAAAGCGATATCCCTAAAGGAGGACTTAGGGCTTGGCTCGATGAAGGACGTTGCTAAGTTTTTTAATAATGCTAAAGATTTCATGGGATTAGCTAATGTTCCCGCAACTTCTTCGGAAGTTGCGGCGGCTTTAGAATTACCGATTCAGTCAAGCAATGTCCCAGCCACAACCGAAGGTTTAGATGTTATCCGAGAGGGATTCCATCAAATCAAGACAGAGCTGGCTGTTCAACTCCAAAATGAACTTTCTGTGCAACAAGAAAAGCTAATTAGCGATTACCAGGGCATGACTCAAAAACTTACGGAAGATATTACGGAAAAGGTTACGGCAAACATTACGAGTGAATTTTCAAATCAAATGAAGGAAAAAGATGAAACTAATAAAGAACTAGTGCTTCAGAATGAGAGACTATCACTAGAGATTCAGGAGCTACGAAAACAAAAGACTTTACTCAAAGAAAAAAACAAAGGTATCTTCACAAAATTATTTGGTAAATAAAAGGAACAAGTAGCCTAGAGCTACTTGTTCTTTTTATTATGATGCTGTATTTATATGCTGTTTTAAAAAAAGTATAATCATTTTTTAAAAGTAAAATGGCGTATTTTCTTAGTGTACTGCTATCAATTTTTAGTAATTCTTGAACATTTGTAGGAGAATATACTCTTCCTTTTTCTTGATTCATAACGTTATACTCCTTTATATATTTCTTTTTATAAAAAAAGCACAGCCAATTTACCTTTTAGGTCAATTGGCTGCTCTAAGGAAAAACTGGTT
>NZ_ALBR01000109.1:0-1182 GCF_002081505.1 Bacillus sp. CDB3
GCAACAGAACCCATAGAACCTCACCTTGTTAACTACATATAAATTTTCCTATTTTCGCATAAGAAAAAGAGCATCCTTTGGCGTGGATGCTCTAAAAGAAGTTAAATTAGTGAATGAGTAAATTAGGACAATCGGGGTTGTCCATACTTTACTATATGCATGTCTTCTCCATGTGTGCAAACCAAAGAGAGCACTACCTTTCCTCAGTTAAGTGCTCTCTGATAAGGAGTATGAATAAACATATAAAAACCTTCTACACTTTAGTATGTCCATACCATAGTATGTCGGGGGAAGTTCACTGTTTATATAGTATCCCTAGTTTTGGTTTTTATAACCAAAATATAAGTGCAATTCATATTCAAAATTACAACTATACACCAAAGGGTTCCGTTTGTTTGGTTTTATGTTCATTCATCACTTATTTCCCCTAAATATGACCTTTTCCAAAGGACATATTTAGGATTATCGTATGCTACTCTTTATGTTAGTATTAAAGAACTTCAACATACCTGGATTGTTTGAAGTTCCTATTTACTAGCAAAGCCAGTTAACTTTTTAGGTTAACTGGCTTTGCCTTTTTCAGACTTTGCAATAGAGCCTTTAAGTTGATAGGCATTGTAAACAGATATTAATAAATTTCTATTTCCCTTGCATTTTTTCTTTTACCTTCTTAGGAAGATCTTCATTCTTCACTTCTTCCCAAGTTTTTACTCCTTTATCTCCATCGTAAAACAATTTTAAGTAGGCATCTTTTCTTAGTTGTTTCTCAGCGGTAAATGACATTGTTTTCTCTTTCCCTTCTTCATCAAATCCTTGTAAATTATACTCAAATCTTTTATCTTTTAGTTGACCATCTGTTGTAATTTGTACGTAATAGGGATGGGTCCCCATACGCTTTATACTTTGGCATCCCAGGGCCGTTACACTTAAAATAAGTACGAGACTAAATAGTGTTATATATCGCTTCATACAAAAACCTCCATCTATAGGTTATCAAGTTCTTTCATTTATTACTTTCAAGGATTATCCTCCCCTTATATAACAAAAAAACAATTGGTATTAATAACCAAAACTATTACTTTAGAGTGGAACCGTTGGTGCTTTTGCAAGATAGAACAAAGTCATCGTTTTATAAATAATCTGGTATGTGATATTCCATTATCCATTCACCGGTTCTGTTGC
>NZ_ALBR01000110.1:0-26359 GCF_002081505.1 Bacillus sp. CDB3
AACCCTACTTAGCTTCTGCAGACAAAAAAGTATGCTAAGTATATGTTTCTGATTCCAAAACATGTAAATGAAAAGAAACCTTTTCTTAAGGAAAGGTTTCTTTTCATTTGTAAAATCATTTCTAATACTCTAATAAAGAATAAATCTATTGGTTCGTAAAGGTAGACGTTTATATATAAACTGGTATAAAAAACCTATTTTTTGGTTATTACAATAAAAAGGGTAGGCTGTACAATCTATCTTTCAGCTTTAAAGGAAACAATGAACTTGTTTCCTTTTCCTTTTCATACTCTTATAAAAAGGACTGTTGATACATGTACTATGCAACTTTGATAAAATACTCCTCCTATTACGCCTTTGGGAAACGTTTTTTATTACAAAAAGAACGTGAAATTACAAAAAGAGAATATCAATATTTACGAAATAACGAATGGTTTCAGGTACGTGAAGAAGAAATAATTCATCTTTTGTCTCAAGATACAGAAGAACATTTGTAACGATAGATGAAAATACGTTCCTAAAGGTAAAAATTTAGGGAAACTTGAGTACTTTGAATCGCGTCTTACTTAAAATGTGCATACATAAAAAAGACACCAGCTAGATAGTAGCTAACTGGTGTCTTTTTTTGAAAATAAGGGTTAATTATCCATAAATAAAATGAAGTCTCCAAGGAAGAATATAAAGATGGCACTCCTTTTGGTAGATGAAACCAAAAAAATAATGTTTATCCTATTATAGGAGTATACCAATTAATTTATTAGGAGGTATTTAAAAATGAAAGATAAAATAAATCAAAATGACAAGGTTAATATTGTTAACCAAGAATATAAAGAAGAAATCAGTAAAGAAACATTAGCAAAAGGAATGATAGCTGGTGCTCTTGCTCTTGGTGCCGTGGGTTCTATGGAAGCTTTAAAACCTTCTACAGCCAGTGCTGCTACCAAGGTTAGTCAAGCAACGAACAACCAAATTAACAACAACATACTAGCAGCCGCAAAACAAAAGTTCGGACCTAATGCTGAGATAAGAGAAATTGTGAACGGACGTATTTCTGAAAAGTTTATATATATAAAAGTAGGAGAGCCGAAAGATGTTTTTAAATGTACAGCAGTCTATCCTGCAATAAGTGATGGTGCAACATCACAAGTAAGAGTTGAAGATAAAACATCATATGGTACTGAGTTGAAAGTGGGAAGTGAACTATCAACCAAAGTTGGTTTAGATCGATCGCTAGGATCGGACATATTGAAGGGATTCCAATCTGCTTTCAATTTTTCATTCAGTGCAAGTGCATCTGGTAATGCTTCATATACACGACAGTATAGCACCCTGCACAATATTGATAAAACAATAACAGCGCCTACACAACTAGGGCAAAGTGTTATACCAACGGTCTTCGAGCATCAGTCTAGCCAAAAAATTAAATTACAAAGAGTTAATCCTGATTATGTACAATATATGGTAGAACAACAGTACAAATATTTAAACGGACCAAATAAACCGCAGATGTTTGTAGGTAACCCAGTTGATCAAACTCTTACGTATGTTGATGGCAAATATTTTATTGGAATAGAAAGAAAATCACCTATTGGGAATCAAATAGCTTTTGGTGGTGGTATACAAGGTCAAGAATTTCAGGCTAGCCAGATAGAAGCTTCAAAGCAAAAGTAAAATTCTTAGAAAACATCCTGTTCAGTTAGCGATCTTAGCGAAAAAACTTTTAAATTTCATTTTTTACTTAAGAACAGGCTATTCCACTAGTCTGTTCTTTTCTGTTCACAAAGGTAAACGTTTATGTACAAATGACAAAAATTATTTTACTTTTTTACTAACTATCCCCACTCAAAATATTTTAAAAATGTCCTTTTGGTTATAAATACAAATTAAAGAATATAATTTGGAAAATAGAACAAAAATATAAAAAAGGAGGGGATTACTTTGAAAAAAACAGGTATGATTCGAAGAACGGATGAACTAGGACGGATAGTACTACCAAAAGAATTACGAAGAACGTTAGCATTCGCACCGAATTCCAGTGTGGAGATGTTTTTGCTAGATGGGAATATACATGTACGAAAGCAAGAAAGAACTTGTTTTGTGACAGGAAGAACTTCGGAAAATTTCAAAGAACTCTATGACGGACAATTGATTTTAAGTCCAGAGGGAGCGAAAGATATTTTGCAAACTTTACAAAAGTGGATATGAAACTTGAATAGGTTCTGTTGCAAATATTCACTTGATGAACAAACAAGTAAATATAACATACTTATTGCATGTTTCTCCGATTTATAAGTTATTTTACTAAACGTATCTCCTATGTATAAGTCAATAAAATGAAGGTTTCTATATATTTACACCTCTCTTTACTTTAACAACTACTGTCATCCTAGGCATGGAACATACATTATTTATGATCACTTTTAACTTTGCACCAGAACTTTTAAATTAAGATTTAAAATAAAAGTTATTATGCTTTTGTAAAATAAGTAATTAATAATGGAGGTATTTTTTATGTGCATTTCCTGTACAAATGGTTTTAAAAAAGGAAAAGAAGATATACCTATAAAAAAATTGAGACATAGGTTTGAAGTCCCTATGATTATTTTAGAGATTTTTTTACTTATTGTTCTAATTAGTATAAGTATATATCTTCTGTTGAATGGTAATGAGGAACAAGAATTTACGATGTTTGTTTTTTGGATCCTTGTAACACCATTGTTCGCTTTTTTTTTCATTCGTTATATGTATTGGAATACCATTTCTAATGGTGTTGAAATAACAGAAAAGCAATTTCCAGAGTTATATCAACTATATATTGATCTTACTAGAGAAATGGGATTTACTGAAAACGGGAAATTAAAAACGCCTAGACTTTATCTTACAAATGGCATGGGATCAATGAATGCATTTGCTTCTAAATGTACATTACGCAGAAGATACATTACTATATATAGTGATTTATTAGACGTAGCATATGAGCATAATAATTTTTCTTTTATACGTTTTGTGTTAGCTCATGAATTAGGACATCATAAATGTGGTCATACAAACTTATGGAGAATAATGTTAAAAGGAATACCGATTTTTAGTAAGAGCTTCATAAGAGCACAAGAATATACAGCAGATAGAGTTGCAATGTATTATGCTGAAGAAGGTGCTTTAGATATGATTTATCTATTTGCAGGAAAGCATTTAGGTTCTCGGGTAGATTTAGAAGAATATTTTAAATCTATTGAAGAACATAAAGATTCAATATGGCTTAAGTTAAGCAACTTTTTATCCGACCATCCTGTAGGATATAGAAGAATGACTACTTTAAAGAAAGCTAAGGAAAAGGGCTGGGATATTCACGGTAAAATGTTATAGACGGTTCTGTTGCAAAGTTTGAGCTTTCTTAAATTGATCCTATAAAAAAGTAACGCATTTCATCATATGAACGAGTTTAATAAGAAATATTTGTTAAAGAAACTTTTTCTTAAGGAAAGGTTTCTTTACGTTCATAAAGGTAGACCTTTTGGGATTGCATAAAATCTATTAAGATTCAGTTCCTAAATGTTAAATTTTAATTTTAGGAACGATCCTATAAAAACGAAACCTTTTAGAACGTCTTCTTGTTATATTATTGTTAGAGAGTAACTTTCTCAATACCAACACATACAATTTCCTGTAAAATAAGAGATGCTAATGTTCTAATGATTTTCATATAATGTTCCCTTTTAAACACCACAATTCCCTACTTGTGGTGTTTATTAAATTTTTGGCCAAAGAACTAGGTGTAGCACTATCAGAATCAAATTCATTTTCTTCATGCTAGACGGGTAAATTCGTTAAAGTTAGGTACCTTTAGGATCGGAATATTTACGTAATCATGAAAGTTTACCCTTTGTCTTGCTCCTTTGGTATGATAAAGCTATGAATTACGGAAAAGGGAGTGTGCAAATGAAGAACCGTGTGAATTTACGCGTCGATTTTGCCTTTAAACAATTATTTGGAACCAAAGGGAATGAAGAGATTCTGATGAGATTCCTGAACGAAGTTTTACAGAAGTCGTTGGTTTCTCCGATTACGAGCGTATCATTAGAAGACCCACATCTACATAAAGAATATAAAGAGGATAAGTTGTCGATTATGGATGTACGGGCGACGCTTGGAACAGGTGAACTTGTAAACATAGAAATTCAACTTGCGAATAAACATGATATCCAAAAGCGTTCCTTGTATTATTGGTCGAAACTATATGCGTCACAAATGCAGGAAGGGATGCCGTATAGTGAGTTGCAGAAGGCCATTACGATTAATGTACTAGATTTTGTTCTGTATCCGAACCAGGAACACTTTCAAACGACAGGTATTCTATGGGATGTGGAAAAAGAACTCCGCATCAGTGAAGATATAGAAATTCATTATATCGAGATGCCGAAGATCATTGCACAGTGGCGAGGTGCACAGGTGAATCCATGGCATGATTCTTTGGTACGTTGGTTATTGTTGTTAGCGGCAAATGAAGATGAGAATCTAACAGACACATTGGAGGCAATTGCGATGGAACAAGATGAAACGTTGCAGAAAGCGATTGATAAGTGGGACAATATGAGTCATAATCAAGCGTTTCGCCGGGAGTATGAAGCACGGGAGAAGATGTTGTTAGATGAAAAGGCAGCGGTGGCACATGCGGAGAACAAGGGGATAGAAAAAGGGCTAAAACAAGGATTAAAGCAAGGAAGAGAAGAAGGGTTAGAACAAGGAAGAGAAAAAGAACGTACTCAAATGATTCGAAACATGAGTAACCGAGGTGCAACTCCAGAGGAAATAGCAGAATTAACAGGATTAGAGTTAGAAGAAATACAACATATTCTTCGCTTATTATAAAGAGGAACAAATTTAAGATTACTTTAATCTTTTTTCTATTTTTCATGTTATACTAGCCGTGTACGTGTAAAATGGTTTAATCTATTTGTATTTGCTCATTCAGAAACCCCCGTTCTTTATTTAGAGAACGGGGGTTTTTGTGTGAATTATATATCTAATTTTGGTACCTAAATTAGCGTTTTTTGAAAAAAATTAATATATTTTTTAGTTGTTTATTTAAAAGAACCCATACTATCCCAAATCAATTACTCTCGAAAATGAATTTTGTAAATCAATATCATGAGTAACAACAATAATTGTTTTTCCATCATTATGAAGCTTCTTTAATAATTTAATTACTTGATCTCGATTCTCCCTATCAAGCGATCCTGTAGGCTCATCGGCTAAAATAATATCGCATTTTTTTAATAAAATTCTAGCTAACGCAAGTCTTTGTTGTTCACCACCACTTAGAGTATAAACTTTAGTTTTTAAAGAACACGATAATCCAACTTGTTTTAATGCATCTTCCATTAAAACCTTTTTTTCTTTCTTAGAGATTTTCTGAAATTCAAGCGCAACCCCCAAATTCACTTCAATTGTTTCCGTATCCATTAAAGCATAATTTTGAAAGATATAGCCTAACTTATTTCTAAAAAACTTTTTCCTATTCTTATAAGGATTAGCATCTCCTTGAATCATAACGTTACCACTATCGGGTTCATCTAATAACCCCATGATATTAAGTAACGTAGATTTCCCTGCACCACTTTTCCCCATAATACCAATAAACTCATTATGATAAATACTAACGTTAAAATCTTGAAGAATATATCGATCTTCATACCTTTTGGTGATATTTTCTAATTTAATACCGATTGTTGTTTTCATGTACTCACCCCTCTTTTATAATTTGTACCATTTTCTTTTGTTCACTTTTCTTAATCAATAAATAGATAAATAGATTCTCTAAAAGAGAGAGCCCAAAAACAAGAGATACAAAATCAAACTTTTCTAGTGTACATAAAGTCAATATTGAAATAAACCAAACAAAATTAGTAAATATTAAATAAAACTTATGTCTTTTGAAATAAGAATAACCATGTATTCTCTTAATCGTATGTTTTAGTTTATATTGTTCTAAATAATTTAATGTTGTAAACATGCTTATAAACAAATAAGCTAACAAAACAACAACTAAAGCAACTGAAAATTGATACGCTCTTTCCACATGCCTTTGAATTATACTTTCAACATTATCATAAGCATTATAGAGTTCTGGATGATATTTTTGTAATCCTAAATTTTCAATCTGCTCCTTAATACTATTATAGGGTTCTTTTTTATCTACTAGTTTTATAAAATAGCCATGACCACTTCCAATAGCCGTGTCATACCATGCACCTTCATTACCGTTTGTATTAGTTAATATCATCGCGATACCGTCATAAAAACGGTTATTAGTGTCCCTTGCTATATCATTAGAAAAAGTGAAATAAGATTGATTATTCTTTACCCAAATTATATTTATCTTCATATCCTCTTTAAAAGGAAGCTCTTTACCTGCATCTTTTAAAAAATTATTCTTAACTTTATATTTTTGAAAATAATACTCTTTTCCCAAATATCTTTTTAATCTATTTTCTTCTTGTTTATACTTCTCGGGAACTAAAACTGTAAGTGTATCATCATCATCTTTAATATTAACTAACTTACCATCTAACTCATATATTGGATTTAATTTCAAATAATTATTATTTATAAGTATTGTTTTTTCTTCGTAAACAGGGGCACCTTTCAGTTCTATTCCATTTTGCTTTGCCCTATAGGCATCTGAAAATTGTATTAAAATTGCACCTTTGTCATTAGTGTACTTAAAAAATTTATATTTTTTATCAAACAACTCAAGAGCAGCATTAGGATTATTATATGGGTAAGGTGCTTTTGTTGGCATCATTCCATAGGATTTCATTTGTGTCCATTCGTTTGCATTTTTATAATAATACCGATAAGAATCTAAAAAAATACTATACGAAACCAGAAGTAAATATAATATGATCATTGAAAAAATCACTTTCATCAGACCATTTATAATTTGTATTTGTTTTAAAGGTTTTTTATTTTTTATACTTGCAGGAATGGAGATATTTCTAACTCCTATAAAAACAAAAGACATAATAAAGCAAACTGTCATTCCAATGATACATTGGTAAAACAGATAATTAACAAGTGTATTAAACCAATACCAATTAAATAATGCATTTTTTATTGTAATAAACATCATAACAATGGTAGTAGAAATGATTAAAGCCAAGAAATATAATGTAGATAGTTGTAGAAAATGTTTTTTCCAAACATTTAAAGGCCCATAACCATTTAATAACCTGATAGCAGAATTTTTATACTCTAGAAAATAATAATAAATAATCATAAATAATGATAAAACATATAATAAAATGATAGGAACTATCTTTAACCAAGATGAATCAATAATAGGATTATATTCATAATGAGAATAATCAATTTTTATATTTAGATCTCTCTGTAGTTTATCTATAAAAAGATCAATTTTACTTCTATCCTTTAAAAATATTGTATAATCTCCAGCTATTGATCTATATTTAGGGAACGATTTTAATGCTTTAATACTAAAGTCGGTCCCTTTTTTATAAGAAAAAATATTTCCAGTTACACCCTCATCTTTTGATGTAGAGATATAAAAATCACCAGATTTATTATCTGGAAACACCCCATCTAACAATAAAAATTGTTTAGAATAAAGATCCATATCATGTGTAAAATAAACATATTCCACTGTTTTATTTTCTGAATATATAGATTTAAATACATTTACATTATAATTCGCAGAATTCTTACATAATACGGATAAAAACTTCTCTGAATCAATTTTCAAATTATCTTCATTAATGGTCATAACAAAACCATTTTCTTTTCCTGCTTTTTTCATTGCATCTTCTTGTTTACTAGAAATCCAGTCAAAATATACAAAAGATGAAAAGGAAAAAATAACGATGTATAAAAGAAGTATGAATTTTTTCATAATAGACTCTCTCTCTTTAAATGAATTAATAAAAAAGAGAGTCTAAAATCATTATAAAACATGACTTTTATATACTCTCTTTTTCTATTATATAATTAAATTAAAAATAAATTATCTAACATCATAATAGGATTTATATGTATTTAATGAATGAAAGTATGGTGATTCAGTGTAAGCTGTTTCTCCTGGATCTCTCCATTTACCATAATTAGTCTCCCCATTTGCCATAGCTGATGCTTTATGATCACGAGAATCATGATCGTATTTAGAGTATTGAGCCAAATCACCTTTCCAACCCATTGTTTGACCTTTACACCAAGTTCCACCATCTACATTATCAAAACACTGTCCAGTTTTTGGTGCCCATCTTTTCACTCTAGAATGTTCATCTTTCATTGCAGTTTGTTCTCCACCAATTACAGGTTGTTCACCATTTTCAACATCTGTATAACCAAATTCAGTGTACATCATCTTTGGTTGAACGGATAATGTATGTTCCTCTGCTGCAAAACTTGTTACTGGTGAAGCTAATATAGCACCACATAATCCTAAGGATAAAATGCCTTTACCTAACATAAAATCTCCTCATTTCATTTTAATATTTAACTATTGCAAAATTAAGCGTAACACGATATTTAGATTTTTATATAATCGAATTTGTCTCGACATAAGACAAAATAGTTTTAATGTTCAGATAAAATCATATGCAAATCATATATATAAGGTTTATATGTACGATGTGCATGTAAGTAACACTTTTATTTTATCAATACAAGGTTAATATAAAATATACAAAATCCCACCATTTATATGTTTTATTTGATCCACCTTACATATGCTCAGTATATGTAAGGTGGATTTTAAATGATAAAAATATTTGAAATTGCATGTGTGCTATACAGGAACATTTATTATTCTAATACAATCGAAAATAGACACACGAAAATATGCATGATTGCATATACAAACTCTATTTAATAGGGGTAATTTTCAACTCAAAACTCCCATTTAAAGTTGTAATTTTCAACTTTAGATTTCCAATTTGCTTTATTTGAATTTCTGTATTTCTAAGCGCAGCTAAATACTTAGCAATATCAAACCAATATTTTTTCTTATCTGAATGAAATTTGTACCTTGGATGCTTGGTTAAATCATATTTTTTATCTTTAAATGGTCTTTTACCGATTATTTGAACAATACACGTATCACGTTCCATTGTTAATAATTCATCTGGTGTCATTAATTCTCTACTTAATTTTGAATAATTTTGCCCAAAACTATCATTAGTAGATCGTGTTTTGCTTTCATTATAATCATTAATTGTTTCTTTCCCAAGTTCTTCACTTAATGCTTTAATAGTGGATTTTTCTTTCCCGCCTAGGAATATAGACGTATCACAGTTCCCGATTATTGTATCAGCATTATCTTTGTAAATTGATTTTAGCTGTGAGAGTGTTTGTAAAATGATAGTTGCTGACATATTACGCGAGCGAATCGTTGCAATTAAACTTTCGAAATCTGGAATCAATCCGATGTTTGCGAATTCGTCCAACATAAATCGTACATGTGTCGGCAATTTACCCCTGTGTTTATCATCTGCAATCGTACAAAGCATATTAAACAATTGTGAGTACATGATAGATACAAGAAAATTAAATGTGGAATCTGTATCAGATACAATAACAAATAATGCTGTTTTACGGCCTTTATTTCCAAGCGTATCAAGATTTAGTTCATCCTTTGAAATTAGATCTCGAAGTGCAGGAATATTTAAGGGAGCTAATCTTGCACCACAGGAGATTAAAATACTTTTTGCTGTTTTTCCAGCGGCGTTTTTGTATAGTTTATATTGCTTTACAGCAAAATGGGTATGATCTTCTTGTTCTAATTGTTCAAAAAGATAGTCTATAGGGTTTTTGTAGTTCTCATTCTCTTCTTTTACTGTTGTGTATGAAATTAAATCAATTAATGTCCCTAAATGTTGTTCTTCCTTAGGGAATTTTGAAACAATTAAACTTAGATAAGCTTGATATAAGAGTTTTTCGGCTTTTACCCAAAAATCCTCCCCTTTCTTTGTGCCTTCTCCTTCCGTATTTACGAGAATAGTGTGAACAAGTTTTAAAATATCTTGTTCGTTGTGAACATACTTCAATGGATTGTAGCGCATGCTTTTTGTGAAACTAATGGTATTAAATATTTTAATTTTGTATTTCCCTACATTTTTTTAAGGCCATACCTACTTCATTTACAATCGTACCTTTTGGATCAGTAACCACAAAACTTGCGTTCATTTGTAACAAATTTGGTTTAAGTACAAATCGTGTTTTACCACTTCCTGAACCACCGATAGCCACAACATTTTTATTACGCTGTGCATCGAAAGGAGCGTCGTTATCGTCTAGTCTAAGCTTTGTATTCTGTGAAAAAATAATGTTATTATATTGGTCTTTTTCATCATACATATTTTGTAAATCTTTTTGTGCATTTCCCCATTGCGCTGAACCATGTTCCACACCTTTTTTATATTTCTTTTTATTGTTTTTTTTGTCAATCAATACAAATACAGAAAATGATGCTGTAAACAGCGGAACAAAGAAATCAATCGCATGAAAAGACAAAGGAAACGCGTATAAGAGATATTGCGGTTCTGAAAACAAATAATTGAGTGCATCAAGCGTCATGCCCCCAGAAGTCACCCTAAAATAATAAAAAAGATAATTTAATAGAACAAATACAGATATACCGAGTATGATATATTTTTTATTTTCTTTAACTTTTTCCATCTATAAGCTCCTTTTATTAAAAAATGCATTCCTACTCAAAAAAGCTAATAATTAGGTAAGAAACAGGTAGTATTATGTATTGCTGCACTCCACATTCGTTCCATGCAGCAATACATAATCTCCACCTTCTTCACTTCGCTACGTTCTTGCCTAATTATTTTCGGCTCTGTTTACAGGCTTTGCCAAGCCGACAGACAAAACGCCAAATGCGGAGTATCGGCTTGTAACAGCAATTATACGAGCCGAAACGCTACGAGCATTCGCCCTAAAAAAATATCTATACGACAACCTTGATACGTTTCATACGTGGGGTTTTGCCCCCACACGACAAGCCAGCACTCTAGCCAAAACGCAAGAACTGTACCAAAATTAATATGCAACTTCAAATCTAAAAAAAGGCAAGTACATTCACTCGCCCTCTCTCTCTTTTTAGTATTGCTTATAAGTTTAGACAAATAGATCCTTTAATTTAGGAATCAACAGTGTAGCAATTAAAACAATTCCAGCACCCGCCATAAACTGTTTCATCCCTTGTGATTTGGCACCTGGGTTATCATTCCCATACCCTTCTAACAAGTTTACAGCTCCCCAAGCACCTAAACCTGCGCCAATTAAGATAACTAATTTTTGCATGACCCCTACGCCTTCTCTAAAAAATTCCATTCTTACTTCCTCTTCTCTTTTTTTGTATTTGGAAATTCATTTTTTATAAGAATAGATAGAAAAACATCTACTTTATAACATTTCATAAGTGTACAAATGCCTTTTAGCAAAAAGGCAAAACCTATTATAAGCAAGACTACTTGAATGAAAAAATATATATCTAGCATAGTCTTTACCGCCCCTTAATGAATAATGGTTTATTTTTTCTCTTTTTAAGGTATAAAAAAGTTCCTAAAATGATACAGAATACAGCACCCACACTTAAAATGATGATGCCACTTGTATCCCCTGAATGTTTCTTCGGATCATCGTGTTCACCATATTTATCGAGGGGGCAAGGCTTATGCTTTTTTGTAGTATTTGGGTATACCTCTGTTATTTCTGATGCATTTACAGTAACAGTGCGTGTATCAAGACCTAAAAATACGGAATCTTTCGTAACGTATTTTTTTGTATTCAGATTAATTGTGGTATCCTGTCTAACTGTATATTCTTCATGGAGATTTTCATTTTCATCAAGTAACTTAAGGGTTCTTCCATAGGGCAGTGTTAAGCTAGAAACAAATGCGCCATCTTCGTCATAAAATTTGAGCATATATTTCTCACCAACATTGCTATTGTTAAATACATACTTTTTTTCAGTGAATATGTTCATTCTATTGTTGGTTGAATCGTTTACAGTCGCATTACTTTTTAACTTTGTATCATTTTGGGTCGAAATTCCCCATCGGTTATTTGGAGAAGAAATAACATTACTACTATTCCCTTTTATATGATCTTTTGTATTATGAGTATCCGATTTTGGATCGTTATTTGTAGCTGTACCTTTGTCGTTATTGCTACCCTTAGGTTTTTCTGTGTTGGTTTGGCCTTCTTTTAATTCTTTAAAGCGTCCATTTAAAATCTTTTCAACCTGATCCGAAACGCCCTTATCTGTAATTGGCTTTTTTTCAGATTCGGTAATTACTTTTTCAGCATCTTCCCATTTTGCATACAGGGTAATGGGTCCTTTTAGGTTGTCATTAGCAAATTTATTTGTTAACTCTGGATTTGTATACCAGTCTATAAAAATCTTATGTTTATCAGAAAGTTTAGGAGCTTTAATTGTTTGACCGACATGTAATGTAACAGGCTCAATTTGTTCGTCTACATTTGTTACAAAGTCCACTGTGATTTCTTCTGTTTTATCGTCAATCCCATTGTTATTAAAATCGGAGAAGAATTTAGCATAATATTCACCTGTAGGATTGGTTATTTTAATATCATCAATATTTTGTAATTTTTCCTCTACCTTGTTCCCTTCACCTTTATCAACCATTGCAAACCAGCCTGTAAATTTATAATGATGATCGGGATTTACAACAGGTAAAATATCTTTTAACTTTGTATCTTTCGTAGCACTTTTTACTATTTCTTTTATTTGACCGTGATTTTCTATTAAATTCCCACCCGTATCTTTCACATAGAACTTAACTGAAGACTCTTCTTTCTTTGTTAGGACTGGTTTAATAAGCAATTTCCCATTTTTCACTTCAATAGACCAGTAACTTAACATCTTTCCATTGGTCACTTTCGGTTTTTTAAGGTCCATCTCTTTGTCGCTCGTTAAAATAGTACTTTCAACTACATCATTATTTTCATCGAGCACTTGAATCTTCATTTTTGATGGTACTTGTTCATGGAATATAACTTTTCCTTCATAGTTCACTTTTAAATAATTTTGAATCACATTTTCATTTTCTTTTGCTTGTGTAGGATGATTGGCGGAAGCAAAGACTGTTGTGTTACCGTTACCTAGTAAAGAAAGCGATAGAACACTAATGAATAAAATTTGCTTTGATTTTCCCCACATATCATTAACCCTTTCCGTTTAATTCTTTGTGTGCCTTTTTTACCCAAGCTAAATTAAACTCAACATTCTCAAGAATAGAGGGAGTTGAAGGAGTCGGAGGAGTTATATACTCCATAACTTTCTTTTCTAAGTCACTAAAAGACATGCCTTGTAATTTCAAACTCGTTTCTTGTTCTAATTGTAAAATGATAAACTTATCATGATAATTCTCTTTGACTGTAATAGCTTTATCGTTTTGTTTTAGTACTAAAAGCAATAAATTTAGTAAAAAGATATTTGTCTTTTGCTTTTCAATCACAATATTTTCATTTCCCTCTATTTTTGTAAGGGGATATAATATGCCCATTTCTGGTCCATCATTGATTGTTTTATTGAATTTTTTTTCAATATCTTCCTTTAATATTGCATTATCCTTAGTGGGTAGTTTAAATAGATGTTCTCTTATATAACCTTTAATAATCATTATTTTCCGTCCTTACTTTGTTTATTTTCTTCTTCTTGAAAATTATCGTTATAGTCACCGTCATCCATTGTTTCCTCATCTTCATTTATATTATTTTTCTGTTTGTTTTTTTTCTTTTTCTTTTTCTTTTTGTAGACAAAAAAGTAGTATCCTACAAGCCCCAATCCAGCTAGTAATAGTACAGTGTATAGAAACGAATTATCATTCCTTTTTTCTTTTGGTTTTTCTGATGTAGATTTGTTATTTTCTGTTGTCTTTTCCGTTTCCGTTTGTTTTTGATTGGATAGATTCGGTTTAACAGTTTCGGTATCTTTACTAGTAGACGTACCATCTAGCGTTGATTTTTTAACATCTGATAAAAAATACACGTTATTTTCGGTTTTTTCTAAGTCCACAATCAAGTAAAACACATTACTATCTTTATCTGTGATCGTATAAAATGCTTTAGAACCACTTGTAGTGTAGTCTGTTACGGTTCCAGTACCTTGTATTTGTTTTCCTGTAACACTAGCAGGTGTCTTAGCTTCAACCGCCTCTTCTTTCTTTTCACCCTTAACATTTGGTCCAGAAGGCGGCTCAGCTACTGCTTTGTTATCCTTCATCTTTTTTTCGGTTTGTTCTGTATGAGCTTTATTTTCCTCTGCATATGTACAGGTAGATACACTTATACATAATAGTGAGAACATGCATAAGGCTGTACAAAACACTTGTTTAGTAATTTTTATCATAACCTCAAAACCTTTCTCGATTATGACTGTTATTTTGGTTCTCTCCTAGAAAATGAGTATGTTTTTGACTCTTTTCTATTTCATTATCAATGACTTTTAATAATTCATTTGGATTAAATCCTGTTTCTTGTATGCGTGTTAAGATATCATCATACTTAAGATGGAATAGTATATCTTGATCTTTCTTTAACTTGTTTTTTCACTTTTTAAACTGTCTTGTAATTTTTCAATTCGCTGTTTTCTGTTGTTAATTCTGGCCTCTATTTTTTTAATACGTTCTAACAAACAGATCCACTCCTTCATTCTTTTTTTACTTGTTATTTCTTAACTCGATGAATACCAGCAAAATGTTGCTGCCAGTATGGCAGTTTCCAATTGTGATAGCCAATCCCTGATTCTTGACTGTCATACATAGTGTTTTCATCGATGTAAAAGCCAACATGGGAAATATGATCGGGACTGTCATAAGTACCCTTGAAAAAGATTAAATCCCCTGGTTGTGCTTCACTTGGATCAATTGGTTCCGTTAACTGATACTGAGTGAGTGCATATGAGGGTAAATCTATGCCGATTTGCTTTAATCCCCAAGATGTTAATCCGCTACAATCAAACCCTTGATTCGGGCTTTTACCACCCCATACATACGGCCATCCTTGATATTTTTCAATTTCTGCTAATACTGTTTGGAAATCTCCTGAAATATTTGCACCAGCACCACCAATGTATTCACTGATTAACTCACCATAATGAAAGTTTCCTCCATCAACATATCTATAGGGTTTACCTACTCGGAGCGATGTTTCATTGACGTAAGATGTAGTAATCCCAGTAGTGTTTCCTAGACTGGGGGCTACTACAGTCCGTGAATATTCTTCAGCTACCTCAAGGGAATACTCTCCCCCTCTTTTACCAAGCCATGTTGCGAAATAATTACCATAATTGTAGGCTTGTGCTAATGCTTTACTATTATTTTCATATCCCATGTTAAAAGCTTTTAGGGCAAGCAAACATTCTTTTAAATGCTTTACACCTTGTCGAACAGATTCTTCCTCCGTTTGAAATACGTTTGGTCTTCCATAACCAGCCGATTCTGAGGATTGCATAATATCGCGAGTACCGGTTCCGCCACTCTCCACTTGAATGATTGCTAAAAGTATACTCACATATGACTCCATCCCTTGTGCAGTAGCCTCTTTTTCAACTAATGGGCGCCATTTTTCAACTTCAGGGGATAAATTTCTGGTCCCACCTATGTTGCCATCCATTTGTTTTTGTGATGATGCCCCTGCACCCAACATACCTGCCATGATTAAACAGATAATCCCGACAAATAGTAACGACCAAGTAGCAACCAGTCCACCACCAAGTATTGCTGCAACCCTAGTTCCTACTAGACTTGTAGCATTTTGAAAGTTGAAGGTAGTTACATTTTTAAAAAGAGCAACAACTTGATTTTTGACGTTAGATACAAGTCCAGTAAAGGTCCTTGTCTTATTCTTTTCCCGCAGTGGAGCATACATTTTCTTTTTCATGGCTTTTTTCTTTAGGATAGCCCTAGACTCCACTTGGAGCTTTTTATCTTGTGGGAACGGGACTAGCTTACTTTGTTGCTTACCCATTTTTCCCAATTTCGCATTTGCTTTCATTTTATTTTTAACGAGTTTTTTTGTAGCTCTAGCAATTTTTGTGGTACTTTGACTCGCTAATTTTACGCCCTCGTCATCTTGTTCCAGTTGTTCTTGATATTTTAAAGCGCTACGTTTTAATACATTTTTTGGTGCTTTCCCTAACTTTTTTAAAGAGCTAGGCTGTTTGTCTAACCCTTTTAAACGACTTTCCTTGTTTTTCTTTTTTAGTTTCGTTAGGTTAGATTCTTTGGTTATTTTCCTTTGTTGGAGATGTTCAATTTTCTTTTTTGTAAGATGCTTTACGTAAAGTCTTTTTTTCTTCTTTGTCTTAATTTTTTAAAACCTTTTTTCACTAATCTATAGCCTGTAGTAGCTCCTTGACTGGCTACCTTCACGCCTTGATCATCTTGTTCTAGCGCTTGTTGATATTTCTTAAGCCCATTTTTGCTAGAACTTCCAAGGGTTGTAGCACCATATTTCAAAGTGTTTTGTGCAGTAATTAAAGAATTTGTAACTTCAGTTTTTGTAGCAATTAAGGAATGTCTACCGAGTTTTCCAATAAACTGTAATCCCTTTTGAATCTTTGGATGGGTAGATAATAACTCTTTTGAATTTCTCTCACCTTCTTTTAAAGGAGACTCATCCATTTGCCCCAATTGCCCTTGTTGAGGTGTTTTTAATATCCCTTGTTTCTTACTATCATTGATTCGATCTTGTTGTCGAAACTCTTGATTTATATGAGGTAATCTTTTAAAATCTAGCTTTTGTAAATGCTCGTTAACACTTACGGCATGTGGAATGTTATTAGATTCTAAGGTCTTCATTTTCTTCTTTGAAAGTTTCACCGTGTTCTCTTGTAAATAAATTTTTTGATCGTTACGTTGAAGCTGATTCAGAGTTTTTTTTTGTGATTTTCCATAACCTACTTCATGCAAATCTTCTATAACACTTTTGGTTTCTCGAATATTTTTATAATCTATTTTTTTAAACTTGTTACTCGATGCTTTCACCATACTATGTTGTTGATACATTTCTTGATCGGTGTGCTGTAATAGTTTAGAAGATTGCTTTTGTAATGTTCCTTGCCTTACTTCCTCTGAGCCCTCGATAGTAGTAGTAGTTTGTAAAATTTGTTTCTGTTCAGCCGTTTTGAATCTCTTATGTAGTACCTTGGCGGTACTTCCTTGTTGCTGAAGCTTTTGGTCGATATGCTGTAATACCTTAGAATCTTGTTTTTGTAATTTTTCTTGTCCTGTACCCTGTTGCGGGCTTTCTATCGTACTTGTAGTTTGCGAAAACTGTGTCTGCTCGTCTGTTTCAAATTTCCTATTTACTACCTGTACTGTGCTTTCTTGTTGCTGAAACTTTTGGTTCGTGTGCTGTGATAGCTTGGAAGATTGTTTTTGTAATGTCCCGTGCTCTGTCTCTAGTTGTTGGCTGTTAAGCGTACTGATAGCTTGTGAAAGCAGTGTCTGCTCGTCTGTTTCAAACTTCCTATCTACTACCTGTACTGTATTTTCTTGTTGCTGAAACTTTTGATTTATGTGCTGTGATAGCTTAGAAGATTGTTTTTGTAATGTCCGGTGCCCTGTCTCTAGTTGTTGGCTGTTAAGCGTACGTATAGCTTGTGAAAGCAGTGTCTGCTCGTCTGTTTCAAATTTCCTATCTACTACTTGTACCGTACTTTCTTGTTGCTGAAACTTTTGGTTCGTGTGCTGTAATTGTTTACATGATTCTTTTTGTAATGCCCCTTGATCGGTTTCTCGTTGTTTATCTTCGATGGCATTCTTTACTTGTGAAATGTTTCTTTTCTCTGTAGTCCCAACATTTTTATCTAAGTCCTTCATAACACTCTCTTGTTGTCTAAAATTACTATTGGATTGATTAGATGGTTTTTTCTTCATTCTGTTTCAACAACCCCTCCCATGAATCATTTGCGGTTGCCCTCAAATGATTCATTTCCTCTGGTTTTGTTGTCATAACGGGATATAAAGAATTATTTTTAGGGAATTTATCCTTAAAAGGCAAAATGACACCTGAATAAACAATCAAACCTTCGCCCTCTTTAGAGTTAGTTATATAGTTTGCTTGATAATCACTAATACCAAATTTACTTTGTAAAATTCTTCTAT
This sequence comes from Bacillus sp. CDB3, assembly GCF_002081505.1. Classification (NCBI taxonomy): domain Bacteria; kingdom Bacillati; phylum Bacillota; class Bacilli; order Caryophanales; family Bacillaceae; genus Bacillus; species Bacillus sp. CDB3. The sequence continues at coordinate 18,159 of NZ_ALBR01000110.1, forward strand.
CACTTGTTGCTTGATTTAATAGATACACAAAATCGGTATTATCAATGATGGTCTCAATCTTTGGACTTGATAACAGATCTTTAACGTTCTGCGTCATACCGGTAGGTATACCGCCCCATTTCCTAAATCTTTTCCAGAATTCCACACTATAGTTTGCTGTTTGTTCTTCCGCTAAAAGTTTGTGGAATTCGTCCATGTAGTACCATGTTTTTTTATTTTTATTACGGTTAATCGTTACTTTGTTCCAAACGTGATCTTGTAGGACTAACATGCCTAATTCTCTTAAATTAGAACCCAATTCCTTAATGTTGAAGCAAACCAAACGATTATTAACATTGATCGTTGTACGATGATTGAATACATTTAATGAACCGTGGACATATAATTCTAATGCGTCTGCTAGCTCTTCCCCTTCAGCTCTCTTTGTTTCAAGTAAAGCATGATATAAATCCTCTAAAAATTGGTATATTTTCAGGTGTTGGATTTTCGAGATACGGACGATACATAACACGAACACATTTATCTACAATTGTTTTCTGTTTTGCTGTTAGTCCAGATTTTCCGCCTGCAACTACTTCCATTAAGGTAATAACGAAATCTGTTTTAAAGGAAATCGGATTTTCGCCTTCCCCATAATGTAAGGAAATGTCGAGCGGATTAATAAAGTCTTTTGAATTTATAGCGATTTTAATTACTTCGCCCCCTAATCTGAAAACAAACGGGGTGTATTCTCCCTCGGGGTCACAAATCAAAATGTCATCTGTGGTTTTTAGGAAGGTATCTATTATTTCTCGTTTCGAAGAAAATGATTTTCCTGAACCTGGTGTACCCAAAACTAATCCATTTGGATTTTTAAGGGCTTTTCGGCTAACTTGAATCAAGTTATTGCTTAAGGCGTTTAAACCGTAATACACAGGTTCCTGTTCTTCTTGATACAACTCTTGCGTTGTAAAGGGAACAAATATGGCAGTAGATGAGGTTGTTAGTCCACGCTCTAATTCTGTTTCATTCATGTTCTCACCAAGTGGCAAAGCACTAATTAGTGCTTTTTCTTGCTGTAGATTTAATTTTTTCAATGTGCAATGTTGATTTTGAGCAACAGAACTCAATCTAAATATGGCATTGTCTAAGTCCTTACGAGTATTTTCGAAAACTGTAATCGTAAAAGTTAAATAAAAATATTTTTCATTTTCCCTTTGTAAGTCCTTTAAAATTCTTCTGCTTTCCTCCACATGGTAATTTAAATCTGTTGGCAAAATATCCATATCGTAACCACTGCGTAATGCCTTTTTTTGTTCCTCGATTTTAATGCTATCTAGATCAGACGCTTTCGATTTGACCATTTTAATCGCTTGTTGTTGTCCAAGACTCCGAATATGCATACTAACAAGCATTTCAAGATCTAAATCTAAAAAGTCTGCTAAAACGCGGTCAGATAATTCCGTAGCTTCAATTTTTAAATGTAAGGTCGCCGCATATTTATTATTTACTTTAAATTTATCTGTAAAGGTTTCAAAATCTATATTTCTAGGTGCAATCCAATCTTTGGTCGTTCCACTACTTAACTGTTCTTTGGATAGATTCTCTAATTCTATATAATGTTTAGAATGACTATTTAATAAATAGTTGATAATGGATAATCGTTCAATACCATTCAATTCTTCCACTGATACGCCCAAGTTTTTAAAATGATCTTTAATATTGTCCTCAATATTCGTTAGACGTCTAACGACATTATCGTAGGATGTATCCTTAATTGAAAAGATTAAATACTTATTACGAGCAATACCGTTATTTCCTTTTTTCTTTTGTTCTTCTAGAAATGAAAAGTACTCTTCTTGCAACGCTTCAAAATCTTCAATATTACTCATCATGTCGCTGTACTTCATCACTTCTTCATTTTTTTCAGCATTCATACGATAGTTGATGAAGCAAAATTGAATGTTTATCGTGTCATCAAATGAATTTAATAACGTGCTGTATTCTGCAAAAATCCTTTGTTTTATTTCATCCTGTGACAATTGATAGGATATATCCGAAAAACAAATCATTTTATTATAAATGTTGTTCCCCACATAACAAATCCCGTTCGGATACATCTTGGTGTAGTTTAATGTCTCTTGTGTAGTTTTTCTTTTTCGGCGTTCAGAATCAGTTAACTTTTGCAACATTTGAAACAGATTTAGTCTTTCTAGCCTTGCGTTTTTCATTCATCATATTCCTTTCTGTTGCTATTTCACGATTTCTTTTACATACGCTAAAATATCTCTTTTGCGGATTTAGATATTTATATTCTACGTACAACTTAATCCACGTTTCAGCTGGCATACCATCCTTCATGAAAATGGTGGCAAAGATTATCGGACATGCTGTGAAAAAAAGACCATATAAAGCAATTTCCAAACTAAAGTTTTTTAACAGGAAAAACACTGGTAACCCTATTGTTAAAGCAATTGTAAATCCTATTAGTTGCCTTTTGGTTAAACCAAAAAATAATTTCGATTTTATCGTTTTTAGTTCTTTGGGAATAGATACAACAAAATTATTATGCATTCTTATTGAATCCTTTCCTAAGTTCATTCGGCATGTTTTTTAAAAATTCCAAATCTTCAATACATAAAGTCTGGTGTAGTACTTGTTTACTTGGAAATACCATCTTTAACAAGATAAAAATAAACATACATATCCAAGCCGTAAGAAGTGTTATATCAAATAACCCTAACAAGCCAATCGTTTTTACATTGTCTGAAACAACAGTATGTGTTGCATATGCCTGTAAGTCATTTATGTTACTCGTAATTAAATGCATCTCATACAAGGTGACGAACAATGTTAGGAGTGAAATCACACCAAATATAATGAATAATCTTCTATTTTTAGTTAGCCATCGTTTCATTTATATTGCCCCCACTATAGATTTAGCAGTTGAATGTGTTCTCGTTAACGCTACGACTAAAATTGCCATAGAAACAAGCATTAATAGTAAGCCATATAGACCTGTTCCCTTAGTCGTCATTAAAACACTTACTTTTTCAAGTAATCCTGCATATATTACTAAACACACTAGCATAAAATATCCTTGGATCATTAAAGCAAGTAAGTTCTTCGCATACGCTTGCCCAATACTACTAATCCATTCGCGATTTAAAAATGTTGCAAATGGAAGTGGTGCAACTGAAATGTAAAGCAAAATAGTAACCATTCGGCTCCAAGCGACTACATAGATAACCCCACTCATCACAAACGTTGCAACTACTGCGATAGCTGCAACAGCCCACGTAGAAATGGCAGCACCTACATCGCCCTCTTCCATTGAATTTAAAACAGTATTTGTAATAGAATTAGGTATTTTCAAGGATGAAGCTGGTATATGATTTGTTATCCATTTACTAAGATCAAATATAGCTAATGTTATATCAAAAGCATGACTTAATAACAAAATCATGGCACTTGTTTTGATAATTAAAAACATTAACTGTCCTGTTTCAAAATCACCACCACGATTTTTTTCCACAACCATCTGATAGAGTTCAAAACAAAACACATAGGTTAAGATTAACCCCGCAACAGGTAATATCGCTGTATCTGAAATTACCCTAAGATTATCAACAATAGTCTGTGAAAACTCTATGGGTGTTTCTGAAACGTTTTCCTGCACCGTATCAATGCTCTTTTGAAACAATTCTGTAATCAGATCAAGACAGGTTTTCGTACTACCCTTAAATACATCAAAAAGTAAGTCTCTAATACCGTCTTTTATATCATCAATCATTGGGACACCTCATTTCATACTTACCGTTTTTGATAAGGATAAATAACATTGTTATTTCATTCATTATTCTTTATATTCAATTAATTTATTATGTATCTCATATTATCTAGTGTTGGTTTACACTCCTTATTGGGCCTATATTTTCCTCCCTTTGCATAATGGTACCAATCATCTTACAATTATGTGTTGATGGATCATTTCTTTTGATTCTAAAAAGTAGTGTATAAATGAAGAATAAATACACAAATAGTATATGGCAAGTAAATGCTTAGCATTTACTAACAGGAAGGTTAGGGGTTGTGCAAAAGTGAATACCAATTCAGATGCTAAAAAGATGCAGCGAATATCTAAACAAATCAAATTTCCTGCCGAATTAGTTCAAAATGTAGAAAGATATCAAATGGAAAATAATCTTTCAAGTTTCTCCGCAGCTGTATACGAATTAATCCGAAAAGGATTAAAAAAAGAGTAAGAACCAAACAAAAAAATACTCCATTTTGGAGTATTTTTTTATCTATTTCAAGTATTACATGGAATACTGTAACACGATTTAAAATTAACAACCGATTAGTTTTGTCCTCTGCCAAAGGTACATTTCGTGTTTTTGATCTATCTATGTTAAAAACTCAATAAAAATTTATATCATTTATTCATTCTTGAAATGATGAAAACAAAAGCAAATGCAAGTTTAATCAGCGAAAACGAAAATACAATGGTAAATTTCAATAGTTTTAACATTGTCCGAATTAAAAAAAGTAAAATCTTCATAAGTAGTATTCTCCTTATCTCCCTCTGTCATAACGTTTTGTGTGTATGTTTTCTTTCTTTTCATTACCCGTTTGTGTTTCTTTATTCGTTGCATTTTTAACTGCGGCTAAATCTCCAACGGTTTGAACAGCATTTTTTGTATCATCCATATCAATGCGGTCTGGCGTTCCATCGTTATCTAAATCTCTTTCTTTTGTGATTTCTGCATATCTACTACGTATACTGGCATCTTTATCAAGTATACGATCTAATGTACCATTCCCTAAATGATTGTCCAGTTCTTTTATGTCCAATGATTCAAGACTGTTTACAAACGCATCTTTATATTGTTTTTCAAATAACTCCTCAAACGAATGATAGGTAATAGATGTAGTAAGGAATGGCTTTTCATTTTCATCTAAATGAAGTAAAGAAAATTCTATCTTTCCATCCTCTTTTTCTACGAAATTTTCAAGATAGCTTTTTTCAAATTCACACAAAGTTTTATAGGACGTTTCATAATTCATCATTTGTATAGATTCATTATGTATTTCTTTCTTATTTTCTTGCGTTTCTATTTCCTTTTTGGGATGAGAATCTTCAGTTTTATTCTCTTGTACAAAAACACTCTTTATTACCTCATCTAACTCTTGTAACTTGGCATAAAAAAGTTTTTCTTTTTGGGAGAAACGATCCGTAGTAAGAATATTTTCTTTAGCATTTGTATCTTCTGAAGTGGAAATTTCATCATACGTTTCTTTTACTTTTTCGGCTTGCAAATCTGTTAATTCTTCACGAACTGCATGTAACTCTTTTTCTGCATTCTTTACTTCTTCTTTTTCTAATGCTTCACTTTTTCTTTCCACTACATTTTTCAATGCTTTCTCAATGATAGTTGCTTGTGATGCAGAAAAGAAAAATGAATAATCATCTTTGGTATTTTTCACAATTGAAAAATCTACACCTAATTTTTTAAGTTCTTTTTGATAATCTTGTACTTGTTGTTTCGTTAGGTTTTCGTCTAACGAAACGACCCCGCCATTGTTTTGATGTTTATGAAGTAGTTCATTTATTTTTTGTTTACCAACCTTATCATTTTCAGCGAGTATAAAATTTTCTGGAGCATGTTCTCTATTTTCTAATAGCTCCGTTAAAGCTTTTAAAATGAATAATAAGGTTTGTTGCGTTAATTTCGTTGTTTCCCCTATGATTTCTATTGCAACTTTTGTGTTCTCATCGACTGTCGTCATCCATTCATTAACTCCTTTATCAATTTTACGGATAGCATACCACAGGTTTATCAAGAATGGTATAATGAGAGCAGTCCAAAATTAGGAATTTACAGTAATGGCAAGCTACGGGTGTGTGACCACACACTCCAAAAACGTTGTTTTTGACTTGGTAGGAGTTTCCTACGACCTTTACAAATATATACCGTTATTTTTTGTGAAAAATAAGCGGTATATTTGTTGTCGCTGCGCTCGAAATTTATAAAGAAAGTTGTTGTTAAATGATGGGGAGAATTAAAACAGATTTAAAAATATCTTTATCAAAAGAAGATAAAGAATTTATTAAAAACAAAACAAATAATTTAGGATATAATACTGTTTCAGCTTTTTTGATTGATAGTGCAAAATCACATTTCAAACTTGAAGTAGATATGGGAGCTTATAGGGATTTAACAAAAGAAATAAATTACATTGGTAAAAACATAAATAGCTTAATTAGAAGGATCCATACAGACGGAATTTATACAGATAATGATATCGATTTTCTTAAAGTTAATCAGAAGAAAATCATAAAAATTATGAACACAGAATATGACCGATTACTTGATTTAAAAACCAAGTTTACTAGCGATAGCTTGAGTAAAAAACAGAAGAAAAAATTAATAGAATCCTTATCCGAAAATCAAATTTCGATACCAAAGAAATTAGTATTAGAAGAAGTATATGAAAAGATAAAAGAGGATTTTGTTTATATTATAGAATGTATAGAAAACTCACCTGAACTGAGTAGTATGGTGACAGAATACGTATGGGACTATTTATATGGAGATACACTCTTTCTATTAGATACTGACCAACTTATAAAGTTAGCCGATAGCCTATTTATTTTTGCACAAAAGTTGAAGTTTAAGTTATCTAATCTCAATAATATTTTTTCAAAGGATGATTTGTTTGAACTAAAAGATATATTAGACGAGTATGAAATTTATTGAATAGGGATTGATGACCATGTCTATTGTTAAAATACAAAAAATTAATAATTTAAATGGCTTCATACATTACGGTATGCAAGAGCACAAAACAAACGAAGATTTCGTCACATCTTATGAGTGTTCGATTGAAACAATAGAAAGGGATTTTAGAAGTGTTTTAGCTGACTACAATGAAAAGAATAATCGTAATAAAAACATGAGTGCAAGAATGATCATACAATCGTTTGATAGTGATGATAATCTAACACCAGAACAAGTGCATCAATATGGAGTAGAATTTGCCGATAATTATTTGAAAAGCAATCATCAATATACAGTCATTACGCATATAGAAACAGATCATTTACACAATCATATTGTTTTCAATGATATTGATTTCAATCATTTAAAAATGTTTGATTCCAAGCGCTCCAATTCCTTAGATAGATTGCGTGAAGAAAATGATAAAATCTCTGAAAAATATGGTTTATCCATCATAGAAAAAGGAAGACAAGGAAGAAAAAAATATGTAGCTTTTAACGAATATGTAGCTAGATCAAAGAAGACATCTTTCAAAGGGAATTTAGAAGAAATAATCGATAAAAACATAGTAAAATCAAATTCATTTGAGGAATTTTTAAGTTTCATGCAAAACGAAGGATACGAACATAAAAAAGGAAAATATCTATCGTTTCAGAATCCTATATCCGGAAAGTTTATGCGCACCAAAACAATGGGGTTTCATTACCTTGAATCTTCTATCAAATACAGAATAGAAAACAAAGAGTATACACCAATCAAAACAAGTATAAATAACAGAGAATGGATCGATACATCACAAGAGAAATTTAAGAATAATAAGGGGCTTCAAAGATGGGCTACGAAACAAAATATCAACTATTTACATGAATTGCATGCCAAGTTAGATACGCTACATGTTTCACTTACAGAACTGGATGAAATAGAGAGCAATAAAGAAGCATTACTGAACAGCTTTGAAAAACAACTACTAGGTATGGATCATGAAATCTTTCACTTAGAAAAAATGAAAGGTTGTTTCCAAACGTATAAAAAGAGTCAGGGTTTCCTCGTGGCGTATAAAAAAGCTGAGAATAAAAAGGCATTTAAACAAGAACATTATCCTGAATTTAAAGAGTATGATGTTGCCAAGCGGAATATGAACTACTTACAAAAGAAGTATGATATAACGGATGAACTCAAATTACAGGATAAATTGGCACTCATAAAAAAAGAACGAAATATATTCTATGGCAGTTTAGGAAAAGAAATGGAAAAACAAGAGCAACAAACTAAAAAAAGAATACAAACGAAAAATCAACAACATACACGTTAAAAGGGATTGAAACCTTGCCATTTTAGCGTGTTTTTTTAGCAAAAACTATAAAACTAGCGTTCTAAACCGTAGTGTATACTGACGAATAGAATTGAGAGGTATACGTCAGTATATGCTATTGGTATGTA